>WHTT01000129.1 GCA_009377605.1 Luteitalea sp. | reverse complement strand
CCATCACTCCACGCATCATGCGCCTCCGCTAATCTACGGTGGCCTCGAGCACGAGATTGATGGCACGTGACATTCGGCGCCACTGAGTGAGTTTCTTCGTTCAGGTGGCGTCGTCCCCGCGCGTGAGCGAGTAGTACCGGGCGCGCCGATTGTTCTCCGTCACACGCCATTCGGACTGGTTGAGGCCCTGTCGTTCGAGCCGATAGAGCGCCGGAGTGCTTCCTTCGACAGACGGAAGGAATGGTAACAGACGTCATGTCGGGCGTCAAGGGGAGCTAAAAAACCAACATGGAACCCAAAAACTGTCAGGGACGGCGTCAACCCTGACCGCTACTGTTCACTCAAGACTCTCAGGGGATCGACCCGCGTAGCACGGCGTGCGGGAGTAATGCACGCCAGCAGCGCGATGACCCCGTCAAGAGGATCACCGTGCCAAGCACGAACGGGCCCGTCGGTCTCACACCAAAAACCTGGCCTTCCAAGGCCCCCCAATGCAATGGCGCCTAGCGGATGGGAGAACGTCTTCGTCGCAGCGACGATGTTCTAGAATGCCCGCTGGCTCATTTGCGTCGCCCAGCACAAACCGGCGGAGTCAAGGTGAGCGTAGCCGCAGTCCTCGTCTCGAGGGCATTCTACCTGACGGGAGAATGACGATGTTTCCCAATCCGAGATGGCGGGCGGACCGAGCAGATGCCTGCTGGCGGGCGCTGTGGCATGCGGCGGTGGTGCCGAGGGCGTCTGATAACGGGCGTTCCGTCAACTTCCTCCAAAATGCGCTAATGTCGCCTATCGTCCACATGACTACATGGATACTCGGTTTGTTCTGTTGTTGGTTGCTGTCTTCCGCCGGTGTTCCAGCACAAGAAGCGCAGTTCGATATCTACGTCTTGATGGGGCAGTCCAACATGGCAGGCCGCGGAGAGATTACCCAGCAGTACCGGGCGCAGGAGCACCCGGAGGTCTACATGCTGAATAAGGAGCTGGAATGGGTGCGTGCCAGGCATCCTCTGCATTTCGACAAGCCGAAGATAGCGGGCGTAGGCTTGGGTTTGGCTTTTGGCATCGCCATGGCAGAAGCTGATCCCGACAAGAAGATCGGCCTGGTTCCGTGTGCGGTGGGCGGCACCCGCATCGCACAATGGAAGCCAGGAGCTTTCGACGAGACCACAAGAACCCATCCTTATGACGATGCCGTTAGACGCATACGAGAGGCTATGAAGCACGGAACGGTCAAGGGGATTCTGTGGCACCAGGGTGAAGGGGACCGGAAGAGCGCCGCTGCCTACCTGCCCCAGCTTATCGAGCTCATTGGGCGTCTGCGGACGGTGACCCAGAATGACAAGCTGCCGTTTGTGGCCGGAGAGCTTGGCCGGTATATGAAGAGCCACGAGCATTTCAACACAGTCATCGCGGACCTTCCTGCGAGAACCAGCAACACCGCGGTGGTGAGCTCAGAAGGGTTGACCCACACAGGCGATGGCACGCACTTCGATTCGGATTCGCTCCATGAGCTCGGCAAGCGATATGCCCAAGCCATGGCCCGCCTCCTGAACGAGCCGGTTCCGGAATGACGCCTTGCCGAGGCGTCCGCTGCAGGGGCGCGCGGTCCCGATCAGGCGTTCGCACTACGCGTTCGCGTGCGGAGCCGGGATCGGCGTCTTGAGGACGCGTAGGCCCATGGCCCTCAACCCGCGGTCCGCTGCCGGCGAGGAGATCGTGTCGTGATCGTGCACCACGAAGTGATGCCCGCTCTCGCCCGTCACCCACGCGCGACACTGCTGCACCGTCCACTCGGCGGTCGGGTGGTCGGTCGCGTTCCAGTGCAGCAATCGGCGCGTACCGACGTCGAGCACGACGAACACGTCGAGGAGTCGGAATCCGCCGAGTGGGAAGCGTCTGCCTTCCCATACCAGGCGCGCGAGCTCGGAGACATAGTGGTGATACGGATTCATGCTGGCCTACCTAGTGACTGCGGGCAAGCTCGCAGCGGCAATTGCCTGACCGTGACGTTTGTCGTGCTCGTCGGGGACATGGAACGCGATTCGTCGGGCCAGCTCAGGGAACTCGACCTCCAGCACTCCGCGTGCGCCGCCGATAATCTCGTCTCCACCCGGACCGGAAGTGACGCGCCCCAGTACCAACACATGTCGAAGGTCGTAGAACGCCGCGAAATGCGCGACGCCGTAGCCGGCGTAGGTGCCGATGGTCTCGAAGATCTTCTTCGCGCGGTAATCGCCGTCGAGCATGAGCGACTGCACGTGCTTCAGCCGCTCGGGCAGCGGCATGTCAGCCGGTGAGTCGATGCCAGCGGCGGGCATGAGCCGACCGACGCATTGCTGAGAGAAATACTGCGCGCCGACACCGTAGTCGCCCGACCATTCATCGATTGGAGCGGCGGGATTGTAGTCGACGGGCACGAAGGCGAGCTCGTTCAGCCACGACGTGATGTTGCCGTCCGGCGTGACATAGCCCGCAGCCGTGCTCGTGCCGAGCGCGATTCCGAGAATCGCATTCTCTCCGAGCGACATCGAGCCTGCCAGCGCCGTGACCTCGCCGTCGTTGACGACCTCGAAGGGAACGTCGTTCCACAGGCTCCTGATGTCCAGAAAGAGATCCTTCACGCGCGCGTTGAACGCGTCCTCTGGCACGCCCCGAAAGAGCGAGCCGGCCCTGACTCGATTGTTCACGTACACGCCGGCGGCGCTTCCGCCGATGGCATCGACGCGCGGGAGATGCGCCGCCGCCTTCCTCAGCGAGTCCATGATGCCGTCGAAGTGATATTGCGGATCCGGCCTGTAGTAGGGATCCCAGACCGTCTCATCGCTGAACACGACACTGCCATCGATGACCGCCGCCACCTTGCGGTCGCTGCCGCCGAGATCGAAGCCGATGCGGCATCCTTCCAGATGCCGACCAAGCGGCTTCGTTTCCGAGTGCTCGGGCGGCAGATCGCGTGTGTGCACAACCTCCAGCGGATGGTCGAACATCCGTTCGCCCACCAGGTGCGCGTCGAACCTGCCGGTCGCGGTCTCACGGTAGTGCGCGGCCAGCCGTGTGGCCAACGATTCCGGTCCGTCGACATAGATGCGCCAACCGCCGCGCGACCACAGGAGGAACTTTACGAGCCTCTCGAGAAAGGGGACGTTGGCCGATGCCTTCGGATGAGATTCGGCGAGGACATTCGTCTCGAAGCGAAAGACCGAGCCGTCGGCCTGCTCGAAGGCGATCCGGACGGGCACGACACCGGACGTCGCGTGGACGAGATTACGGAACGCCTGCATGGCGAGGACCGCAGGACGAAAGCCGGGGTCGAGGACCGGCGTCACCCGGGGCGCCACAAGCGGCAGGCCGTTGTTGGTGTTCATGGTTGGTGCGTAATGCTCATGCGAGCGAAATCTTAGCATCCCATAGGAACGGCTTCGGGTACGGTGGGGCGGCGCGTCGCTGGTAGGGCGGTTTCGCCGAAGCCGCCGCATGACGGACAGCGGTGCGCTCGGCGAGCGTGCCCCACCGATTGGCCGGGGCGAGTCTTGTGGCAAGGGCGCTGCGCGGATAAGGTTGAACCAATCTGTGGATCACATGCACGACGCCATCAACAGCCTGCGCATCGTGCTCGCCGCCGACGAACATATCCGCACGGGCCAGATCGTCACGCTCTGATCCGGTCGACCGGCGGGAAGGGATTCACTTCCGTTCCGGCGCGGTCTGCTCCGGCGTCGTCACGCCAGGCGGGAGCTCGAGAAGGGCGCGGCCCTCCGGACGACCCTCGTGACGTCGTCCACACACTGAGTCAGCCGGATCCTTGATGATGACCGCCCTCACCTCTCGATCCTGCTCAGGCTGAAGCTCCCAATCCTCCGGCAGCCCCACCTCGAAGGCCCCCGGTCGAGGATGATGTAGCGGGTGATCTCGCTTTTGGCGGTCATGATTCGAACCATCCTTTGACGCTTGTCTATATAGTAAGCGCCAGTCAACCCGCCAGCCGTCAACGTCGCGGTCATACCGGGAGGAAGTTCATGATGACGAGGTCACGCCGCTACGCCCCTGTTTCTGGTGGCCGGGTAGCCGGTCTCCTCACATGGCTGACGCTCGTCGGACTGCTCGCGCTCGTCGTCGCTCCCCATTCAGTACAGACGCGGCCGTGGGCGACAACGTCTGCAACCACCGCACAGTATGCGGAAGCCGTTGGAGAGGCTCGCACGCTCAGTGCAGCGCTGGTCGAGGAGGCGAACCTACCGGGGCTTTCGGTTGCCGTGGGCGTCGACGGCACTGTCGTCTGGTCAGAGGGCTTCGGCTTTGCCGATGTGGAGCAACGCGTGCCGGTCACGCCGCTCTCGCGCTTCCGCATCGGCAGTGTGTCGAAACCGCTGACGGCCGAGGCCATCGGCCTTCTGCACGAGCGGAGACAGCTCGATTTGGATGCGCCCGTGCAGAAGTACGTGCCTGAGTTCCCTGAGAAGCGCTGGCCGGTCACAACCCGGCAGCTCGCCGGTCACATCGCCGGGGTACGCCATTACCGCGACGACGAGTTTCTGTCCCCTCGGCACTACGACGGGGTGTTCGAGGGGCTCGAGATCTTCGCCGACGACCCGCTCCTCTTCCAGCCCGGCAGTGACTATAGTTATTCCAGTTACGGCTGGAACCTGATCAGCGCGGTCGTGCAGGCTGCTGCCGGAGTCGACTTCCTCACCTTCATGGAGCGCGAGGTGTTCGCCCCCATGGGCATGCGCCACACCACGGCAGACCAAGTGCGCAGCATCATTTCACATCGCGTCAGCTACTACGAGCATGACGAGGAGAGTTGTCTCGTCAACGCGCCCTACGTGGACAACAGCTACAAGTGGGCAGGCGGCGGGTTTCTGTCGACGCCAGAGGATCTCGTGCTGTTCGGCTTTCGCCATATTCGGGATCCGTTCCTGCGTCCCGAGACGGTCGAGCTCCTCTTTACCCCGCAGCGTCTCACGTCAGGCAAAGACACGGACTACGGAATCGGTTGGGGCACTGGGCGCGACTGGCATGACCGCCGCACGGTCGGCCACGGGGGAGGCTCGGTCGGCGGCACGACCACGTTCTTGACCTACCCCGCAGAAGACATGGTCGTGGCGGTGACGTCGAACCTGACCGGTGCGCCGGGCCTCTCCGCTCTGGCCTTCGCGCTCGCCGAGCTCTTCGTGCCGCCGGCTGCAAAGACGGCGGAGCGCGAGGAGATAGCGACCGGACGCTTCACCCTTGGCACGAGACCGACGGAAAAGGGCAAGCCGACCGACGTGACGCTCGAGATTGTCCGCACACCGAGCGGCTACACCGGATGGCTGCAGAGTGACGACGCGCCGTACGCTCGTGTCGTCCTGGTCCGGCCAGGGCCTGGTGCCATGCGCGTCTTCGCCGCGGCCCGGTCTGGTCTGGTCACGCTGTGGCTGCACCTTGACGGGGCGCGTGTGTCGGGACGTTGGGTCGGTCCGGATGGCGAAGTCGCACTCAAGGGGCGCCGCGCGGCCAGGTAGGACCGTCGTCGACCTCGTTACTGCGCCGCGGCGCCGTGCAGCATCCAGCTGATCACGTTGACGATGACGAGAATCTGACCAAGCCAGAACACGAACGACCATTTCAGGATCGCAACCTTTGCGGTCGCGATCTCGTGGGAGATGTCGGCTCGCTGGGTCGCGAGCTCTGCCCGAAGCTTGCTCAGCTCTTCAGCGAGCGTCTGACCGAAGCGATCACCGGCTGTCTCAAGCACGCTGTCTCGCCATCCGTTTTCGTGCGCCTCAACCCAAATCGAGAGATCTAAAGCAGCCTTGTCCCCAAGTTGGTCACGAACCGATGGTGGCACCGGCAATTGCAGCATGCTTGCACCCGTCGATCGGACGCCATCGTTGGGGACCTCAACGGAGAACCCGACCTCTTGACGACGACGATGCCATCGTCGCTTCGAAGACGTCAAGAATTGTTTTGGGCGTGAACTGTTTTTGGGCGATTTTGGGCCTATGCCGAGCGAAGAGATGGCTGCGCGATCGTCTGCTGGAGACGTCGTGGCGCCGTGCCACGGGTCAACGAGCGGAACATCGATCCCTTGCACGTCGCTCGTATTACGCGTTGACGAGCGTGCAGCCGTGCACCAACGCCGTTGCCGCCATCAACATGTCGATGACGGGCCGAGTGCGGTCGGCTGAGAGCTCTCCCCACCGCCGGGCCCTTGGGGTGTCGATGGGAAGGGATTCGGTCAGCGAAGGGTCGACTCGATCCCCTCCACCCACCTCCCAATCGTGGCAGCGGCGTCAGGATCGGTGCGCCGCTTCATCTCGACACCCTTCGTGGCCGTCCGAGGACTGCGTCCGATATGCCGCCTATCGTCTTGGGCAGCGGGAGTGTCGCGACCAGCGGTCCTCCAGATGCTGCGAGAGCTCTTCGACGGTCCCGTTTCTCGCGAGTGGGGGAGAGGCGCAGCGACGAGAGTCGTGGGCGCACGTGCTGTGCCCAATCAAGCATACGTATCTCCTGGTCCCGCCGCGGCACGCCATCCAGCTAGTCAGCACGCAGTGCGATCATGGGATCGACCTTCGACGCCGACCGCGCGGGCACGAGCGAGGTGGTCAACACTACCAGAGCGAGCAACGGCGCCGCGATGCAGAAGGTCAAGACGTCGGCGGCATTCACGCCGACCAGAAAGCTCGAAAGCAGGCTCGACAACGCGAGCGAGCCCACCGTGCCGATTGCGACGCCAACAATCGCCATGCCCGCTGCCTGCCGGAGGACGAGCCACACCACTTCGCGGCGGCACGCGCCGAGCGCCATCCGGATGCCGATCTCCTGGCGCCGTTGATTCACGAAATAGGTGAGCAGGCCGTACACGCCGGCCACGCCAATCACGAGCGCGATTCCGGCAAATGCCCCGAGCAGGCACATCAGCAACCGCTGGAGCGCGATCGAGTCGCCGAGGCTCTCTTCCATCGTGCGGATGCGGAACAGCGGCTGATGGCGATTGACGTCCATCACGGCCGAGCGCAGCGCAGCGGTCACTGCGGCGGGATCGCCGTCGGTGCGCACGAGGAGCGGCAGCATCGGCCGGGGAAACTGCGCCAGTGGCACGAAGATGGTCGCGCGGCCCGGCATCGCGAACCCGTCATGCTTGACGTCATTTGAGATGCCGACGATGCTGCGCCAGACGCCGTCATCGATGCTGACGCGTTGTCCGATCGGATCGGCGCCTGGCCAATAGCGCCGCACCAAGCTTTCCGACACGATGGCTACCGGTGGCGACGTCCGCGTGTCAGCCGTGGTGAAATCCCGGCCGCGCAGCAGGCGAACACCCATCGTGCGGAAGTAGCCGGGCGAAATCTTCGGCCGCTCCGCGAACAGAACGTTTGTCTCGGCGCTCGGTTCCTCGCGTCCTTCAACGCGAAACGGGCCCGTCTCGTTCGAGATCAGCGGCACACCGCTCGCTGCCGCAACGCTCTGGACGCCCGGCAGGGATTGGATGCGTTCGAGTACCCGCTGGAAGAACGCCACCGTCTGATCGGGATCTTCTGCCGCCTCCGGCGGCGCGCTCAGGAACGCTGTCAACAGCTTGTCGGGATCGAAACCCACGTCGACGCTGCGCAGCTGCACGAAACTCCGGACCAACAGGCCCGCACCAACGAGCAACATGAGCGCCAGCGCGATTTCGGCGACCGTCAAGACGTGCCGCAGAGTCGAGCCGCTACGGCTACCAACGTGCCGGCCGCCCGATTCCTTGAGGAGGCTGTGGAGATTAAGCTTCAATGTCTGTACGGCAGGCGCGGTCCCGAATACCAGCCCCGTCAGTCCGGCGACAACCAACGTGAAGGCGAGTACGCAGGGATCAATCGCCATCTCGCCGAGGAGCGGCAGCTGCGGACCGTAGCGCACAAACATCCGCAAGCTGACGGCCGCCACGACAAGGCCCGCGATGGCGCCAATCAGCGCGAGCATGAAGCTCTCCATCAGAGAGTGCTGCAGGATGCGAAAGCGTCCCGCACCCAGCGCCTGGCCCAAAGCGGCTTCGCGCTGTCGCCCGGCGCCCCGCGCCACCAGCAGACTTGCCACGTTCGCGCAGCCTACGAGCAGCACGAGAATCGCCGCGCCGACGAGCACCAGCAACGCCGGCCGGAGCGTTTCCGTCACGCCCTGCTGCAGGCCAACAGCGTCGATGCCCCGTTCGCGGTGTCCGGGATCAAGTTCCGCGATCACGGCCGCGACGCGACTCATGTCGGCGCGGGCCTGCGCGACCGTTCGATCGGGCTTGAGGCGCGCGACGACGCGATAGTTGTGACTGCCGCGATCCCGATCCTCCGCGATCGGCGTCCAGAGGTCCGGTCCACTCGGCATTGTCGAGATGTTGCCCGGGAAGTCGAATCCCGGCGGCATTATGCCGACGACGACGTACGCTTCGTCGTCGATCGACACAGGCCTGCCAATGAGTGCCGGATCTGCGCCGAACTGGCGCAGCCAGAGTCCGTAGCTGAGGATGACGACGCGATTGCGTCCTGGCGTGCCTTCCTCGGCGGTGAAGGCGCGGCCAAGGATGGGATCGACCTGCAGGACGCGGAAGAGGCTGGGTGCGGTCCGGATGCCCACGACCACTTCGGGAGACTGGCCGCTGGTCAGGCGGAACGATGCATTGCGGAACGCCGCCATTCCCTCGAAGACGGTGTTTTCGCGCTGCCAGTCGAGGAAGTCGGGATACGATGCCCACGGGCCCCACTTGGTCGCGCGGGGGTTTGTTTCCCAGACCCGCAGCAGCCGGAGCGCGTTTGGATACGGCAGCGGCCGCAACAGCACCGCATTGACGGCGCTGAAGATTGCAGTGTTCGCGCCGATGACGAGCGCCAGCGTGAGCACGCACACGAGCGTCAAGCCCCGATCGCGCAGGAGCCTGCGCGCGGCATAGCGGAGGTCGCGCCAGAGATCGGTGGGCAGGAATCGCGTCGGCGCTCCCGGTGTGATGGGCGCCCGTGCATGCGCCTGTCGCAGCGGTGCCAGGTATCGTGCCAGGAGGTTTCCCTCCCTGAAGTCGGCGAGCGCCAATCGCATTGCCTCGTCAGGCGATGCACCGCCCGCAATCAACTCCCGCCAGCGGTCGTCGAGATGCTGTGAGAGCTCGTCGACGATCTCGTTCTCGCGCGTCGGCGACAGGCGAAGCGACGACAATCGGGGACGCACGTACCGTCCCCAATCACCCCTCGACTCCGCTCGGGGTGACCCTGAGCTTGTCGAAAGGTCGAAGGGTCAGGCATGTTCGGGTCCCGTGACACGTTGCACCGCCTCCACGAATGCCGCCCACGTCTTCCGGTGCTGCGCCAGGACGCGCCGCCCCTCAGGCGTCACCTTGTAGAACCGGCGGCGCCGCTCGTCGGACCTCTCGACCCACGTGCCCTTGATCCAGCCGCGCTCTTCGAGGCGATACAGCAGGGGATACAGCGAGTCGATGTGAAACGTCAGCTGGCCGCCGGAGCGCACGTGGATCAGCTTGGCCAGCTCGTAGCCGTGGCGCGGCCGCGCGTCGAGCAACGAGGGGATGAGCAGCTCTGCGGATCCCCGCTTCAGCTCGCGGTCGAGCGCCCGCGTGTCGATACCTGCCATGAACAGATAGTATGTGGACAGGCATGTGGACGCCAACCGTCTCCGGATTGGATTGGTGTTGCGACAGGGCTTCACCATGGTCGGGATCGGCGTGGCCGTCGGTGGTCTCGCGACCGTCGGGTTCACGCAGGTCGTCAGGAGCGCGCTCGTCGGGGTCGGCCCATTGGATCCGGCAACCCTTGGGGTCGTAGGCGCCGTCCTGATGGCGACCGGCTTTGCCGCGCTGTACCTGCCCGCCCGGTGGGCGTCTCGCCTCGAACCCGCACGAACGCTACGCAGCGAGTGAAAGACACCACTGATCTGTGGCCGCTTCGGCTCCGCCGCTTCTGATTGATATAATCACCCCGTCGCGGAGCAGAGCGGGCCGGGAATACGCTGATTTGCAGGCGTTTTGCAACAGACGTGACACTGGCATCGTTCTAGCGGACCGCGGCCAGGGCCGCGCTTCCCGACGCTCACTCGACGCACCGAAAGCGACTCAAAGAGTCAAGTGTTCGGTGCCTCAAGGGTTCTCGGATTCGCGCACCGGGTCCGCCCGGCGAGCCCGTCCGGACTGCGGTAGGGACACGAGGGGGGTGGAAATGGTACTTCGAACCGTGTTGTGCGTTGGTTTTGCCCTGTCTCTCGCCGGCAGCGCCATGGCGCAGTTGGCGACGCAAACGGCACTGGTCGGCACGGTCACCGACGCCGACGGCGGCGTGGTCCCCGGCGTGGCCGTGGTCGCCGTCCACGTTGACACGCAGGATACCTACGAGACGGTCACGAATGCTCAGGGCTTCTACAACATCCCGTTCATCCGCACGGGCAGGTATGAGATCACGGTGAGCCTGTCCGGCTTTCAGCCTTTCAGGGCGACGGGTATTGAGGTGACCACCAACCAGGTCGTCCGCCGGGACGTCACCCTGCAGGTCGGCGGCCTGACCGATGAGGTGACCGTCGCGGCGACGGCCGCGGTGCTGGCCACCGATCGCGCCACCGTCGCCGACAGGCTCGACTCGCGCCAGGTCACCGAGTTGCCGTCGCGCGGGCGTAACGTGTGGCAGATGGCGGAAACGACGGTGGGCGTCCAGCGGGGCACGCGAGAGGGTACCTGGATCGGTGCAGGACAACGGGATATTCAGAACAGTCTCGCGCTGGACGGGATCAATTCGGCCGCCAACCTGATGCCCTCGACCTCCATGCTGCCGATCGCCGACGCCGTGGAGGAAGTCGTCGTCCAGACCGGCAGCACCTCGGCTGAGTTTGGATCCTACCTCGGTGTCCACGTCAACGTGGTGACCAAGAGCGGAACGAACACCTGGCACGGCGGCGCGTCCCACTTCTACCAGGGCGACGCCCTCGACGCCCGTGGTTTCTTCGAGGATCGGGAGGCTCCGGCGAATCCGCGGCGATACAACCAGTTCAGCGTCCAGATGGACGGGCCGGTCGCCATCCCGGGGATCTATAACGGGCGCGACCGGACGTTCTTCATGGCGGCGTACGAAGGTATCCGGCAGAAACAGGAGTCGGCTTCGATCGCGTCGGTACCGACGGAGCTGATGCGGCAGGGGAACTTCTCCGAAATCAGCGACGCCATCAGGAACCCCTTCACCGGACAGCCGTACCCGGGCAACATCATTCCCCCTTCGGCGCTGTCGCCGATCGCGCTGGACGCCCTGCAGTACTACCCGCTGGCGAACCGGCCGGGGACGGGCGCCAATCTCCTCGGCAGCAGTTTAGATACGATCGATCAGGATCAGATCATCGCGCGGGTCGATCAAAACATCGGCAACACAGCGCGGGTGTATTTCCGCTATAGCTGGCAGGACGAGTTTGTCGACGAGATCGGTGTCATTCCGATCACGGGCATCAAGCGTCCCCGCACCAACACAAACTATCTCGGGGCCTACACGCATACGCTGACGTCGAACCTGCTCAACGACTTCCGGATTGGCTACCATGAGGTCCCTGAGGACACCTTGAACTACTTCGAGGTGAACGGTCTGCCGACGGCCGGCTCGGACCTCGGCATCCCGGGCTTCGACGGCGACGTGAGATACAACAATCCAGGGATCCCGCACTTCCTCATCACCGGCTTCGCCGGGCTCTCGCTGGGTGGCACGAACTGGATCCAGTTCGACGATACGTTTCAGCTTTCGAACGTCCTGTCCTATCACCGTGGATCGCACAACGTGCGGGCCGGGTTCGACGTGCGGCGGCTGACCACCTCGCGACGTGCGGCCAACAGCCCTCGCGGGCATTTCAGCTTCAACGGCCAGATGACCGGCGACCCGGTGGCCGATTTCATGCTGGGGCTGCCGCGTGAGGTGCGGACGCCGGTAGACCAGCTCCAGGGCAACGTCGGCGGGTGGCGCAACGGGTTCTTCATCAATGACAGCTGGGAGGCCACGCGCGATCTCACGCTGAGTCTCGGCCTCCGCTACGAGCTGCATACGCCGGTCCAGACGTATAGCGGATTTGCCTCGATGCTGAATGCGGACCAGACGGGGCTGCTCCCGGAGAGTCACCCCGCGCCCGGCTTCGAGTTCCACGAGCCGAATCGGAACCAGTGGGCCCCGCGCCTCGGCGCAACCTATCGCCTCACGGAGCGGACCGTGGTGCGGGCGGGCTGGGGGATCTACTACAACCCCAACCAGATGAACACGTTCACGTTCCTCACCAACAACCCGCCGTTGGCCGCCGAGTTCACGTTCTTCTCGGATCCGGCAAACCCCACCCTATCGCTGGAAAGCCCGTTCGGCGAGGTGGGGCCGGCTGCCCCTCCGAACGTCACCACACCCAATCGGCACATGCCCAACGCTCGCAAGAATCAGTGGAGCCTCGACATCCAGCAGGAGATTTTCCCGAATACCGCGCTGGACCTGCAGTATGTCGGCTCGCGCACGCGGAATCTGGACCGCAGCTTCTTCAACAACACCCCGCCGCCGGGACCGGGGCCGGTCGACGATCGGCGACCGAACCCGGACTTCGCGATCCTCCGCATCATCCAGAACGACCTGATCGCCAACTACGATGCGTTCAGCGTCATTCTGCGCCGCCGCATGAGCCAGGGGCTACAGCTGAACGCGCACTACACGTATTCGCGGAACTACGACATGGCTACGAACTCGAACGCTGGCGGCCGCGTGATGGATGATTACGACATTGAGAGAGACTACGCTCCCGCGAATTGGAGTATTCCGCATCGGTTCGTCGCCAGCTACATCTACGATTTGCCCTTCCTGAAAGACGCGAGCCAGCCGATCGTCAGGCACCTCCTTTCGGGTTGGCAGCTTGGCGGCGTCACCACGATCCAGAGCGGGACGCCCATCAACGTGACGATCGAGCCCGACCGCGCCAATACGGGCACCCCGAACCAGCGGCCGGATCTGATCGGGACCCCCACCGCCGACTGCGG
>WHTT01000128.1:12963-13331 GCA_009377605.1 Luteitalea sp. | reverse complement strand
TAGCCTTGCAAGGCGACGAGACCGGCAATACCGAGAAACGATGCAGCGCTCATGTAGTCGCCGGCGAGCGCAAGGCCGTTCTGGAACGCGCTGACCGAGCGACCAGCCGCATAGAACTCACGGGTCGACCTCGTGCGCTTCGCGGCCCACCAGGTGATGGCCAGCGTCAGCGCGACGATCAGACCGAAGAAGAGGATGGCCGACAGTGTCGGCGTGCCGAGCGTTGTTTCCATGATGTGATCTATGGGAGGGTCGCGGGCGCGCGAGGCACGGCACGGATGGAGCGAGTTACCGCCTTCCCGCTTCAAGGCGGGCCAACCATTGGCGCAGTCGCTCGGCCTCGACATCGTATCGCCGGTTCGCCCAGA
>WHTT01000128.1:0-12953 GCA_009377605.1 Luteitalea sp. | reverse complement strand
CCAGACGACGTAGATGGCCGTGAGGAGCCATGCGCCAAGAATCACCGCAGCACCGAGCGGAATGGCGAGCGTGACCACCTCACCCACGCGCTGGGCGAGCAGCGCTGGGCTCGTGGCAATGAGCAGGATGTAGCCGTAGTAGAGGAGTGACAAGCAGGCGGTCAACAACAGCGAGACGCGCCAGCGCTGCGAAACGAGATGTCGAAACTCTGCAGATCCAAGCAGGCGATGCGTCGGCGAATCCACGATACCGTGCTCCTTGCGCTCGGGAAGCGCACACAGCGAGATCGAGCATGTTACCTTCTGTGGACGCAACCATACTCGACATTCGTCCTATACTCAATATCTGGGGCAAATCGTGCTCATGAGCTCTACATGAAGGAGCGGGCAACAACGGCGCCAGCGTAGGTGGGGCTACGGACGTCATTTCACATCGAGGAGCTCGATCTCGAAGACGAGTGTGGCGTTGGGCGGAATGACGCCGCCGGCACCCGCGGCGCCGTAAGCAAGATCGGGCGGGATGGTCAACGTACGGCGCCCGCCCACTTTCATGCCGGCCACACCCTGATCCCAGCCTGGGATCACTTGCTGCGCGCCCAGCGAGAAGTCGAACGGCTCGTTCCGATCCCGGGAGCTGTCGAACTTCGTGCCCTTGTTGTCCGGCTGCGAGGGATCGTGCAGCCAGCCCGTATAGTGCACGACGACCCGCTGGCCATTGGTTGCTTCCGTCCCTTTGCCGACCTGTGTATCTGTGATCACGAGCTCCTCCACAGCAGGCCTCTCGGCCCTGCAGGCGGCAGCTGCTGCTAAGCCGCCAACGATTAGTACGAGTGCGACGAATCGAGTCATGGGTGCTTGGGTAGTCGAAAGACGAGTGCCTAGTCGAGGCTGGACGGCAGTCGGGGCGACGCGAGGAGCTGTTCGAACAGCTTCCACCGGTGTTCAGCTCGATCGGCCGTGCCACCCTGCCCGACGATGTAGTCGCGGACGAGGTCTTTGCCGAGGTTGTAGTTGATGACGTAGCTTCGATACTGGTCGAAGAACTGGAGGCGATGCTCTGCGCGGGGGCGGGGCATCATCGCATATCGCACGAGCCAGTCTACGGCCTGGGCCTTGTCGATCCGTCCATCCAGGTATCGGCGTGCGGCTTCGTTGCCTGCGTAGCTCAGCTCTTCGACGAGCCGGCCAATCTGGTAGTAACGATCGGCGCTCTCGGGCGAGAGGCCGGCGAGCGGAAAGAGCACCTCCTTTTCGTAGGCCACGCGCTCCTCTCCTGGAAACGCGATCTCGATGCCAAAGTTGGCCGTGCCTTCGGCGATCAGGGACTGTGGGCTGAAGAGCGCGTAGACAGACGCCTCGATCCAGCCCCTATCCCGCACGAGCTCCTTTTCGAGCAGCACGTTGTAGACGTGGTGGCCCGGGTACCCTTCATGACAAGCCAGGTCGATGGCGCGATCGATGTAAATCGGGAGGTCGGTGTTGACCTGAATGAGGCTCCGAAAGTTCCCTTGGTACCAGTTGTAGCCGCCCCACGACTTGCCGGTCACGTACTCGACGGTGAACTGTTCCCCTTCCGGCAGCGTGATGTGCTCCAGGGTTCGTTCACGGCAGGCCTTGATTGCCGCCTTGAAGACGGTGTCGAGCCGATCGGAGGGAATGACGAAGTCCTTCTTGTACGCGTCGAAACGATCACTCAGCTCGCCGGGACCGGGGAGCTCGCGGTCCAGGCGGGTCAGAATCTGTTCGAACTCAGCCTCTGGGTGAGTCGGTGCCACGGCGTCGTAGAGCGCCTTCGACTCTTGGTCGAACGAGAGCTTTTCACCCGACAGCATCCGGACCCGCTGCGCGAGGGCTTCGAACTGCCGCGTCAGATACTGGTGCCGCAACTGAGCCATTTCGTCATCGCTTGCCGTGGGCAGCTTCGAGCCCAAGCGTGCGATGAGCTCTTCTGCCTGGGAGCGGATTTCGGCGAGGGGAACCTTTTGCCGTTCGCTGGCAGTCTTCCATTCGGCTGGACCGTAGTAGGCGTCGACATAGTCGGGGTCGTGCTGGCCGACGGCGAGCACGAGCTTTACGTAGGATTCGGCGATCGCGTTCATCGGGTTGGTATCCGCCGCTCGCGCGCTGGACTGGACGTGAGACACCGCCGCCATGAGGGCGGCGATGACGAAGAACGACGACCAGGCATATCTACATCTCATCATTACTGACATCCGAGTTCGGCAGCCTTGGACAAGCCTCAATGAACGCCTGCGGTCGATACACTAACAGATTTGCAAGCTGTCAAAGGATACCAGGGCCCTTGCGTCGATAGAAACCAGTTGACTACAATATAGACTCGATCTACAAAGTAGTCTCAAAGGCAGGCTGACGACGGATGCCCTCGAGTACACCTCTCGGCGAGTTCGAGCAGCTCGTGCTGTTGGCGATCCTGCGGCTCGGGGAGGACGCGTACGGCGTGACGATCGCCGGTGAGCTGGAGCAGCGTGCCGGACGCCAGGTGTCGCGTGGTGCGCTGTATACGACGCTGGAGCGCTTGGAGACCAAGGGCCTGGTGCGCTGGAAGATCAGTGCTGGCACACATGAGCGCGCTGGGTTACCGCGCCGGTGCTACACCGTGAGCGCCCGCGGCCTCGTCATGCTGCGCGCGTCGCGCCAGGTGCTCCAGCGTATGTGGAGTGGCCTGGACGAGGTGCTGAAGGAGCCGGCGCCATGACAAACAAAGGCAAGGGCGACGGCGGACCGCACGTGCGACCGCCGCGTGTCGCACGGTGGCTGCTTCGCCGCGTGTTACGGCATGACACGCGCGCCGCGAGCATTGCCGGCGACCTTGTTGAGGAGCTCCACGCGGACGTCGCCTGCCGGTCGCGTACGGTCGCTGCGGCGCGCTACTGGCGGCACGTGCTGTCGATTGCGGTGCGCTATGCGTTCAGGCGTCGGCTCTCGCGCGACGGCCTGCATGTTCCCGCGGGCAATAGGCCACGCATGCTGGGAGCGCTGCGAGAAGATCTTCGTCATGCACGACGGTCCGTTCTCAAGCACCCCGGATTCGCCGCTGTCGCCGTGCTGACGCTGGCGGTCGGCGTCGGCGCCAACACAGCGATCTTCAGTATGCTTCATGCCGTGGTGCTGCGAGATCTGCCGTACCACGAGGCGGACCGACTCGCCGTCCTGTGGACCTTGAATCTCCGCCAGAATCTCCGCGACGGCTCGTCGTACTTGAATTTTCGCGACTGAAAGGAGCAGAGCCGAGCCTTCGAAGACATGGCCGTCTGCCTAGACACAGTGCGGGAATTCTTTGCCGAGACCGGTAGACAGGAGCCGGAGCGAATCCACGTAGCCTCGGTTGGGCCTGGCTTCTTTCGCGTGCTGGGAGCTCCTGCGCTGCTTGGACGAACGCTCGAGCCCGCAGACTTCGAAGCTGGCCAGCGGGCCGTCGTCATCAGCCACAGCTTCTGGCGGCAACGGTTTGGTGGGACCACCGACGCGATCGGTAAGTCGATCGACCACGACGGGGCGAGATATGAAGTGGTCGGCGTGATGGCGGCGGAATTCGAGCTGCCGACAGCGGATGTCCAAGTGTGGACGCCGATGTCAGCACAGCCAGAGTTGTGGAGACGCCTTCAGGACCCGCGGAGCCGCGCGGGCGACATGGTGGCGGTGTTGGGTCGGCTGAGCCCCACCGCAACGTTCGAATCAGCACAAGCGGAATTGGATACAATCGCCGCCCGCTTGCGAGACGAGTACCCGGATACCAACGCCGAATCCGGCGTCTTGATCGAGCCGCTGACCGGCCACGTGCTCGGCTCACGCACGGCGCCCGCCCTTTGGTTCCTCTTTGGCGCGGTGGGATTCGTCCTGTTGATCGCGTGCGCAAACGTCGCGAATCTCGCCCTCGCCCGCGGCGCGGCCCGTCGTCACGAGCTCTCGATCCGAACCGCCCTGGGGGCAAGCAAACGGCGGCTCGCGCGACAAGCGTTGACGGAGAGCCTGGTGCTCGCGGTCCTGGCGGCAAGCGTAGGTCTGCTATTTGCCTGGCTCGTGGCAACGGCGCTCACGACGTGGGCGGCCAGTGCGCTGCCCCGCTTGGAGACCGTGCGCCTCGACTTGAGCGTCTTCCTGTTCGCACTCGTGGTATCGCTCGCGTCTGGACTGATCGCTGGCCTCCTGCCGGCGTTGCAATCGTCAACGGTGAATCCAGTAGACGCGCTCCGGGAAGGTGGGGCGCGCTTGGCGGGAGGACGCGGCAGCCGACTCCGCCACGGGCTCGTGATTGCGGAGCTCGCCTTGGCCGTGGTCCTCCTCTCCGGCGCTGGTCTGCTGATTCGCAGCTTCGTGCGTGTCCAGACAGTGGATCGTGGATTCGACTCTCGTCACCTGCTGCTCCTGCAAGTGGCCCTGCCCGACAAATACGACGACGACCAAGACGATGATCTGGCACAACGCGCCGCATACTTTCGTGAGGCATTCGAGAGAATTCGTGGAATCCCGGGCGTGGCCGCTGCGGGCGCGGTGACCGACTTCTTTATCCAGAGAAACGCGGACCAGCTCATTACCATCGAGGGCCAACCACGGAACGACGTGAATGACCTGGCGCCGCCACTCACCCGAGACTGGGTCATCCCCGGCTACTTCGAAGCCCTGCGCGTCCCGCTGCTGCAGGGCAGGCTGTTGCGAGACAGCGATCTGGACCCTCGAGCGCCGCCGGTCGCTGTCATCAACGAAGCGATGGCGCGGGCATTCTGGCCGGGACAGAATCCCGTTGGAACGCGTCTGAAATGGGGAGCAAATCCAGACGCGGACACGCTCTGGACCACGGTTGTCGGGGTTGTCGCCGATATGACACGCCAGAGCCTGGACGAGGCGGTGATTCCTTACATGTTCGCGCCGGGTGTCTCCGACCTCATGGACGTCGTGGTCAGAACCGTCGGCGATCCCGACGCACTGCGGGACGCGATCCGTGCCGAGTTGCGCAGCCTCGAACCGACCGCGCCGCCATATGGGGTCGTCGCGGTCGAGCAGCAACTGAGGGAAACCGTGGCCCTCCGGACATTGCAGACGTTGCTTCTTGGGACGCTTGCCCTTGTAGCTCTCATCCTGGCTGTCATCGGTGTCTATGGCGTCATTCACCAATCCGTCGTCGCGAGGACGCAGGAGATCGGCGTTCGCATGGCACTCGGCGCGAGCAAGCGGTCGGTATTGGGAATGGTCCTCTCGGCCGCGATCGGCCTCGCCGCGACAGGGCTCGGCTTGGGTATGATCGGAGCCCTCGCGCTGGCGCAAACGCTCTCGTCCTTCCTCTATGAAACGAGCCCGCTCGACCCGCTGATCTATATCGCGGTGGCTGCGCTGCTGGTCGTGGTGACGACTGTAGCCTGCCTCGCGCCGGCGTACCGCGCGGCCCGAGTCGACCCGATGGCCGCGCTGCGGTACGAGTGATACTGCCTTGCCCCACGTGACCGTGGTGGGCCGACGCCGTTGAGCCTACGGCGGGAGAACGCTGCGATCGCCCCTGTGAAAGCAAGGCCCTGTGGCGGCGCTCGCTAGTGAGCGTCGAGCCACCTCGCGTAGGGCCACGACTTCATGCGGACTCGTGCCGGCACGAGTTCCACTCTGGTGGCTCCGTACGAGGGTGCCGCTTCCCTCGCACGCATCGCGCCGGACGGCCGAAAGTCGCGTTGGGCTTGATACGCGTTGTGAGCGCGACACCTCAAACAGATATTGTCGATGGAGGCCTCACCGCCGACGGCAAAGGGCACTACGTGGTGGAACTCGAGCCAGCTCCGCGCGGCACAGCGGCGCCCGCTCCGGCTCACAAACGTACATTGCCCGCCGTCGCGCTGCCACACAGTGCGCTGGACGGCCGCGGGAATTCGGCGCGACCGCGACGACGCACCGCGATCCTGCTGCATCCGTGTGCTCGCTGACGGGCGAGCAGTGTCGGTCTCTTTGGTCTTCAAGAGTTGCGTGAGGAGCGCGGTCAGGGCTCGGTCGTAGATGACGGCGGGATCACCGTCGGGCACCACGTGGCGTAGCAGGTCTTGTGCCTGGCGCAGCTTCGCGTAGGTCTCGGCGCCGACGGTAAACGACACTTTGTAGCGGGCGGGTGCGATCGGTGCCACAACCGCGGGCCGGGCAGGAGGCCCGGGACTGGCGGCCCGTACCGTCTGAGAGGTGTCGACGCTGGGCGGCTCCGGTGGCGGAGTGGCTGGTTCCTGGGGTTCGTTCGGCTGCGCGCTGGCCGCCGGCGTAGAATCCGCGGCCCGCGGCGCAGCGGCCTGCGTGGGGAGCTTCCGCACCGAAGGCGGCACGTCGGGCTGCGGGTGCAGTCGGGCGACGATGTGCTCGACGTCCCGCTTGCTGCAGTGACGCACCTCCGCCAAAAGCGCCTCGTGGTTGGCCTGGGTCAGATGCGGCGCGAGTAGCCGAACCGTGGTCAGCGTGACGCTACCGTCAGTGAGACGCACCAGGATGACGGGAAAGCGTCGCGCGGCGCGTGCGGCTGTGATGCGGTCGTAGGCCGCATGTTCCGACAGATGTAACACTGTGGCGCAGTACTCGAAGAGGGACGAGAAGCCCTCCGTCAGATAGAGGCGGCGTGCGTCGAGCGCGGCAATCGACGCGATGAGGCGCGCCGTGGCGTCCCGTTCACAGGCGGCGAGGCGCGTCACCCTCGCGATCGCGATGCTTGTGGGTGTCGCTCTGGCCTATCCGACTGCTACGCCTGCGCAAGAGCCGTCGTCTGGCGACCGCGGGCGCCGCATTGCTGCGATTCACGAGCGCTTCGTGTTCGCTGATGTCCACGCACATCCCAGTCGATTCCATCGCGCCAACGTCGATCGAATCGAGCGCGAAGAGATTGACCGCTATCGGCATGGTCTCATCGACGTCGTCGTTGCAAACGTCAGCTCCGATGCGGCGTATCAGGGCGGCTACACACGAGGCGATGGCACAGACGTCCCGCGGTTGTGAGGCAACGACGCCCTTTCGCTGAAGCCAGGTGAGGCCTTCGCCTTTACGCTGGATCGGCTGGAGCGAGTGCTGAAGACAATCGAGCGGGGAGACGCCGTGCTCGCGTCGAGCCCAGAAGCCGTCATCGACGCTAGGAAACGCGGACAGGTCGCGCTCCTGCCGGCGCTGGAAGGCGCCGACGGATTGGAGGGGAGCCTCGACAATCTGCGCGCGTTGCACCGGCGCGGCCTATGGCTCTTGTAGCTCGTGCACTTTCGAGACAATGACCTGGGATCCAACCAGACGCCCCCTTACGAGGAGGGCGGCCTCACCGCCTTCGGCAAGGCGGTGGTCCGCGAGGCCAATCGCCTCGGCATCATCGTCGATCTGGCACATGCCAACACGCGGACCATTATGGACGCGCTCGAGATCTCGGCTACGCCAATCGTCTTCAGTCACACCGGTGCGAAGGCGCTGTACGAAGGCGACCGCTACCTGACCGACGCGGAGATTCGCTCGATCGCCGCCGACGGCGGCCTGGTCGGCATCTGGCCGGCTGCCGCCTTGAAGGACATAGATGGGATGATCCGTCACATCGATTACGTCAAGCGGCTGGTTGGCGTCGACCACATCGCGATCGGTAGCGACCTCAGAGGCATGCAGTACCTCCAGGCCTTTGGCGAGGAAGCCAACTTCCGCGCGATCGTCGACCGTCTACTCGACGCCGGGTATTCGGACGACGAGGTAGGGAAGATCATGGGCGGCAATTTCTTCCGCCTGTGGGAGCAGGTGAGCGGCAGCGCCGCGCGACGCTGATGCACCCGAGCGCCCTTTGGGAAACTCTGCCATTCGTCGTCGTGGCGGTGACTGGAAAGAGCGCATATGCCGACTCGAAACATTAGTGTGACTTCTGAACAGAATGCCTTTGTCGAGAAGGTTGTCAAGACCGGCGAATGCCAGAACGCGAGTGAAACCGTCCGAGACGCCTTGCGTGTATTCCAGCAGCGCAGGCAAGAAGACATACTCAAACTGAAGGCATTGCGGATGCAGATCCAAGCGGGCGTCGAGGCGCTCGAACAGGGTGAGTTCACCGAGGTCGAGGAGGCAGACCTCGGAACCTACCTGGAAGGTCTATCAGCAGCGCGCCGTAAGAGCACGCGCTAACCTGGTGGCATGTTTTCGCCTCTCGAGCCCCGCACAAACCGATCTGATCAACGTTCTAAGCGACGAGCGCCGAGAGATGGGAAAGAGAGGGCCGACGTCGTTATGCCGCTGTCCTCGAGGCGGCGATCCGAGAAATCGCAGCTAATCCAGAAGGTGTTCTCACTCGCACCCGCAGGGAGCTTCTTCCCGGGCTTCGCAGTTTCCATGTGCGTTGTGCGCGTGGTCCTGATGCTCGCTCGAGAGTGAGACGGCCCGTGCATCTTTCTTTACTATCGAACCGTCCAGCCAGGGCTGATCGAGATCGTTCGTGTGCTCCATGAGCGAATGGAGCCGAGTAGACACATCGGCTTGGGGACGAGGACCGGTCAATCGACGCGTGATCGTAGGAGGCGCGCTATGGCAGTGCGGCGACGGCCTCGATCTCGATCTTGATCTCCGGCTCCGCCAGACGCACGACCTGTACCAGAGTGCTCGCCGGCCGCACGTCGCCGAAATACTTCGCGCGAATCTCCGACATATCAGCGCCTCGGAACTCGTCGATACTCGTGACGAAAACTGTAATCTTCGCGATATGGCTGAAATCGGCGCCTTGGGAGGCCAGGACCGTCTTCATGTTCTTCAGCAACTGTTCGTATTGCTCCGACATGCCTGGCCCGACCAACTTGCCGTCGGCGTCGAATCCCACTTGGCCTGCAACGAACAACAGGTTGCCGGCGCGCACGACATGCGAGTAGGTCTGAGGTTTGGAGACGCCGGGCGGATCGGTTCGTTCGAGCGCTTGATCGACGGCGCGCACTGTGGCGCCGGCCGCAAGCAGAATACCAGCCATGAGGGGCATCACTTTCATAAGGTTCCTCCAGCTCATAGGAGCCGATTCGTCACACTGGCAGCAGCTGGCGTTCGCGGAGCTGCACATGGAGCTGCAGCTCCTCGTCTAGGTCGTCCATCCGGTGCGAACGGCGGAACAGGAAGGCCACACGTCTCCAGAGCTCACTCGGCGACATCCGTGGATCCTCCTCAGGCCGGTTGTACGATGCGTGCGATTGCTGAAGACACGCGCTGGTAACGTGCGAGCTCGTCCGCCAACTGCTTGCGTCCGGTGCGTGTGAGCCTGTAATAACGAGCGCGGCGGTTGTCCACGGTTCGGCCCCACTCGCCCTCGAGCCAACCCTTCATGAGCATTCGTTGCAATGCCGGGTACAGCGATCCTTCTTCCACCTGGAGCACTTCGTCGGACAGCTGCAGGATCGAGTCGGCGATCTCGAATCCGTGCATCGGTGCACCTCGGGCCAGCGTCTTGAGGATCAGCATGTCGAGCGTGCCGGGCGGAATCTCATCCCGTCGTCTGCGCATCACATAGAAGATCTATGTCACAACTTGTAGACCGACGCAAGCGCCGTCCTCCTCGTGTCTTGGGCGACGACAGGATGCTACAGTGAAGCCGTGAACACCGGGAGACGTTCGCGTTCGCGCGCAGCGGAGGTGAGGTGGCGATCTTCCTCGTTGTCGAAGCGTTCAGCCGGCTCGACGGTCGCCGGTTGTGTGAGCATCGCTCTTCCTGCGCAGTGATGGCACGCTCTTCAGCGTAGGGACGCCAAGCCGGTAGCTATTCGCTTGCGGACCGGCGTCGTTTCGTCGAGATACCGGCATGAACCGGTCAGATTCCGCGTAACGAGGTACTAGTGTTCCGATCGACTCTCCCCTCAGGCATCGCCCGCTGGATCCATCGCGGTGTGCTGAGCCTCACGCTCCTCGTGGGCGTGGGTCTCACCGCGCTGATGGCTGCGGGCTCGCAGACCGACGCGAGCCCGAGGCTGCAGCCACCTTCCGATTCACCGAGCGCGACACCCGTGCTCACCGAAGCGCGCCAGACGGCGTCCGAGCTGAAACAGCTTCACAGCCTCCTGGTCAGTTGGCGTGGCGACCTCATCCTCGAGCACTATGCCACCGGCGTCACGGCTGGCACGCTCGCGAACATCAAGTCTGCCTCGAAGAGCGTCATCGCCGCTGGTGGGTATCGCCATCGACCAGGGCCTCATCTCGTCGGTCAACGAGCCCATTGGGACGTTCTTTCCGGAGCTCCGGCGGGATGGTGATGAGCGGAAGCGCACAATCACGGTCGAACACGCGCTGACGATGCAAACCGGCCTCGAATCGACGAGTGGCGACAGCTACGGGCGGTGGGTGCGGAGCCGGAACTGGGTGCGCTACGTGCTGGATCGACCGCTCGTGAGCCCGCCGGGAACCTCCATGGAATACAGCACCGGCACGTCGCACCTCCTGTCTGGGCTCCTGACAAAGGTGACGAAGAAGAGCACACGGGATTTCGCGCAAGAGGTGCTGGCCGGACCGCTTGGCTTCACGCTGGCGCGCTGGACGCGGGATCCACAGGGCATCTACTTCGGCGGCAACAACATGCTCATGACACCGCGACAGATGGTGGCGTTGGGCGAGCTGTATTTGAATCGCGGCCGCGTCGGCGACCGCCGGATTCTGTCCGCGGAATGGGTCGACACTTCCTGCGTGCCACGCACCCGGTCACGCTGGGATAGCGATCGCTTGTACGGCTACGGCTGGTGGATACAGCAGTTCGATGACTGGCAGGCCTGCTTCGCGTGGGGCTTCGGCGGGCAGTACGTCTTCGTCTTCCGCGATCTCGACCTCGTGATCGCCATCACCTCATCGACCGACGTGAGCGACGAGCGCTTCGGCTACCGCCGGAGCCTCTTCAATCTGCTCGAGCAGCATGTGCTTCCGGCGGTCGCCGCGGTAGCATCCCCAGACGTCAGCGGAGGTTAGGTAGGGAGGTGGCGCATGACCACCTCAGGCCTTCTGGATCAGTAGGCGCACGGCCGACGAGAGCCGGTTCCAGGTTTCCAGCTCCCGCTCCAGTTGCTTCCTGCCGTGCCGGGTCAGCGAGTAGAACTTCGCGCTGCGTCCAAGCTCGGAGTCTTTCCATTCGGCCCGGATCCAGCCTTGCTGCTCGAGCCGGTGCAGCGCCGGATACAGCGCGCCTTGACCGACGGACAGGACGTCGCCGGAGAGCGAGGCCCCTCGCTCCGATCCACGCACGCTACCGCTTGAGCGGATTCAGTCGCGTAGGATTCCAGAAGGATCACTCCTCGAGCCGATAGACCCGTTCGACGTTGGCGATTTCCTCGTCTCGGACGGCTTCGGACCAGCCGTGAAGCTCCGTCATGATGTCGGCCGCGGCCAAGAGTGCGTCGCGGCCCGGGTGACCCGCGGAGCCTGCTTCCGTGCGGCGCAGCACCGCGTCCGCCAAGCGCATGGCCATTTCCTCCCGCGCTGCGTACACAATCTCTGCGCGCCTGACGTCGCACGTCTTTGCCAGTGGCCGGGCAAGCTCCGGGTGGCGCCGCATCATCGTCAGCAGCTCGGTACAACGCGTCCCATAGGAGAGGAGCAGTCGACGCATCGTGCTCTCGGTCATGCCGGTGGGCCGGTCGCGCAGACCGCGCGCGAGAAACAGGTCCAGGTCGGGAATGTCACCGCCATCAAGTGGTGTCGATGCACTGCGCGACGCGGGCACGCGCTGGCCGGCGCGCGCGAACGCACGCGTCACCGCTTGCTCTGCGGTGTGGCGGGCCGTTGTATAGCGGACGCCGACCATGGAGATGAGGCCGTCGAGGCCGTCTCTGTGATGATCGCGGATCACGCTGCGCCTCAGGAGCGCAACTTTGCTGCCACGGTGCGCCGGCAAGAGCCCACGATGCACGAGTCGTACGTCATCGAGCGTGAGCCGGGCACCAGGAAATGCATCGTTGAGATCGTCGAGCAGCGTCTCGACGTCGCCGCGACCTACCGCGAGCGCGTCCGGTTGGCCATCGTACGGGTCATGGCTCGTGCCGGCAATCGTGACATCGCGCCAAGGCGCGAGGAAGAAAAGCCGACCACGTGCAGAGCCTCCGAGTGCGTACTCTGTCGGAATGGGACGCACGATGACATTCATCGCGCGCGAGACTGCCGGCACGAGGTCGCGTCGCTTCGTCGAAGCAGTGCGCACGAGTGCCTCGCTCCATGGGCCTGCTGCGACCAAGACGATGCGTGCGCGCAGATCGAGGGCCTCGCCCGTCAGGCGGTCGTACGCGCGAACGCCGCGCACCTGGCCGTGGTCCACGATGAGCGATCGCGCCTCGACGTAGTTGGCCACCGCGGCGCCCGCTTCAGCCGCGCTGCGAACGAAGCCGAGCGTGGCGCGGTCACTGTTGTACAGCTGACAGTCGTGCCAAATCATGGCGCCCGTGACGTCCGTGGAGTCGAGGAGCGGATGATGTGCCAGGCACTCGGCGCGGGGGATCCAGCGACTCCGTGGGAGCTGCGTGGATGGGTCGGTCCGCGCGTTTCGGTCGAACGACACGAGGTCGTACAGCGCGAAGTACGGCCTGAGCAGCCAGCGATGCCGGGAGAGGGCGCGACGGGTAGGGATCAAGAAGGGGAGCGGATGCACCAGATGTGGCAGGATGCGGGACAGCGTGCGCCGCTCGCGCAGGTAGTCGCGCACTTCTGCCAACCGCCCACGCTGCAGCGATCTCACGCCACCGTGGATGGTCTTGGCGTTGTTGAACGACGTCCCTCCGCCGAAATCGTCCCGGTCGATCAGCGCCACCGACCACCCACGCTGGGTCGCGTCCCAGGCCGCGGCCGCGCCGTAGATTCCGGCCCCCACGATGAGGAGGTCGAACGTTGTGTTGCCGAGATGGGAGAGGTCGCGCCGCACGGGTATCTTACGATAGGGGGAAGGGGATCGAGGGATCAAGGGACAAAGGGATCGAGGGATCAAGGGATCAAGGGATCGAGGGATCAAGGGATCAAGGGAT
>WHTT01000127.1 GCA_009377605.1 Luteitalea sp. | reverse complement strand
CTGGCTGGCGGTCGGCCTCGTGCGTCTCTTCGACACCTATCTCGGTCCTGGATGGCCTGAGGCGCACGAGGACCCGCAGGTATGGGAGGCCATCCTCTCCATTCCAGATGAGGCGCTCTGGCGGGTGCGCCAGCAGCTCCGCGTCGGCGTGACGCGGCGGCGCCAACCCGGCGTGGTTGGCGGGATCGTGTGTGCCGCTCGTGGTCAGCACGACGATCGCCCGGTCTGCCAGGGCGGGCAGCAGCAGGCGCAACAACAGGTAGTGCGCAAGGTGATTGACGGCGAACGTCGTCTCGAAGCCGTCGACGGTTCGACCGGCGACGTCGGGAAGGACCACGCCGGCGTTGAGCACCAATCGGTCGACGGGAGTGTCGCCCAGCCGTTCGCGGACCGACGTCGCAAAGGCACGCACCGAGTCGAGCTCCGTCAAGTCGAGCGGGATCGACGCGCCGACCGATGTCGGTCGGCGCGCACCCAGGATCAGCCGAGCGTTGCCCGACAGCGTTAGCCGCTCAGCGGCAATCGCTCCGAATCCTGAAGTGCCGCCGGTCATCACCATCGTTGACACGCTGCCTCCTCGGAAGCCGCCGAACTGAGACAACCTCAAGTGTAACGGCAGCGAGTTTGACATTGCGACCGTTCGCGTCCACTATGTGTCGAATTAAGACATGTCTACGAGCAAGGGAGAAGTCCCGTACGGAACGCTTGTCATTCTCATGCTGCAGACGCTCCACACAATGGGACCGCTGCACGGCTATGGGTTAGCTCGGCGAATTGAGCAGGTGGCAGCCGATCTACCTCGGCTGAGCCAAGGGTCGATTTATCCGGCTCTGATCCGGCTCGAGCAGTAGGGATGGATTCGCGCGGAATGGGGTATCTCTGAGACGAAGCGGAAGGTGAAGTTCTACTCGCTCACACGCGCTGGCTCCCGACAACTGACGCTCGAGGTTGCAAACTGGGAACGTGCGAATGCCCTCATCACGAGGTTCCTGGAGGCAAAGTCGTGAAGCTCCGCCTTTTCGTGATGCGATTACTGGCGCTGACCCGAAAGGGTCGGTACGAGCAGGAGTTCGAGAACGAGCTCGCGGCACACCTGGAATTGGCTGAACGGGACGCGATTTCAGCGGGACTATCACGTTCGAAGGCGGCGCGGCAGGCTCGGTTGTGCTTTGAGGGCATCGAACGGATCCGGGAAGAGCATCGTGACTCTCGTAGTCTGCTTTCGCTCCAACGAGCAGCGCGGGATACCCGAAATGCCGCACGCTCTCTTCTGCGTACTCCAGGCTTCACGGCGACCGCTGTGCTGACATTGGCGCTGGGGATCGGCGCTACGACGGCCATCTTCAGTGTGGTTTACGGTGTGTTGTTGAAGCCGCTTCCTTTCGACGAGCCGGACCGGCTGGCTGCTGTATACCATCTGGCGCCCGGATTCAGCGCAACCGAGCGCAGGGGACCGCAGAGGTCTTCCTGTTTCGAGACTCGGATCTGTGAGGTTCTCCGACAGCAGCAAGAGCCGACTCGTTCAATTGGCCGACCTCGTAGCCGGCGCCGTGAGAGGGTCCGTCGAAGGGCAATCCCTACCCCTGCGGGAGCTCGAACGGCATAGCTCCCGAGATCGCCCCGATGCTGCTCGCCGTACGGGTGCGGCCAGCGTTCATGTGGCGGCTCCCCAGGACCTGAACACCGTTCGGGTGCGCTCAGTGCTGCATGGTCGGCAAGCGCTGCGTCGTCTGCCCCGAAGGTGAGCGCACCTGGAGGTACCCGACTGCGCCCCGCTGCGCGTCGGCAAACTCGTGGTCCACGAGGATATACGTGCCTTCTTCCGGTGCGACGAGCTCGACCACGGCGCCGTTGCTGGCACCCAGGGGCACGGTCTGCAGGCCGGTCCAGTCGTTGCGCGGGTTGCCCTCGTAGAACACACGGTCGAAGATCGCTCCGACCACGTGGAAGCTCGAGCCATCTGATGGTCCGACGTTATGAAAATAAAGGCGCACGCGCTCGCCGGCGTTCGCCACGAGCGGCGACTGCGTGAGCGCCTGTGTGTGTCCGTTGAACGCCACGTGCGACGGCTGTTTCGCGAGCGCGCCGTCGAAATCGAGCACGGGCAGGTTGCCGCCGCCGGGCTTCAGATAGAACTCCGACTGCACAACCACGTAGCGACGGTCGACCTGTCAGGTTGCGCGACGGTCTTCATCGGCATGCCGTTTGCTTAATGAATCAGCGTCGGGGCACGGCCTCCGCTGGCGTCACGTCGGCTCGACGGGTCGGGAGCGTGATGAGGGGACGGCTCGAGAGGCACCAGATGCCTTGAGCGCGTCGCGTATCCGCAGACCCAAGCGGCATGTGCGTGCCCGGGGACGTGCCCCGATTCAACGAATGACGATGAACATCGTACCACCAAGGACGAGTGGCGCGGTTCCGCCCGCCAAGACTGTTCCCGTCGCTTCTAATCTCACCCAGACCAATCTTGCAGGCGCGACGTCTGTTTGATCCGACCCGACCGGCACCCCTGATGTAGCGATCGAAGAACGCGAGAAGGTCCTTCAAGACTCCGTCAAGACAATCCAAACGCGTGCCAAGTCTCTGCACTGGGCTCGTTGTGTTGTCGCTGCAAAAGCCGTGGAAATCGTTGGCAACGCCGCCCGGACGTTGGGCTGCCGGATTGGCGGCAGTCCGAGCTCCGGAATCCCGTCATTCCCGCTGGTAGGGAGTCCTGTGCGTGCGATTTTCCGCGACTGAACGTCATATAACGCTTAATATTCACGTGGCAGCCCTTTTGCTCATTGGATCTGCAGGGCGAGGTGTACGAGGAGGTGCCTTGAGGATTGCCCAGGTTTCTCCACTCTACGAGAGTGTCCCTCCGAGGTTGTACGGCGGGACGGAGCGTGTCGTCTCCTACCTCACCGAGGAGTTGGTGCGGCAAGGCCATGAGGTGACGCTCTTCGCCAGCGGTGACTCAGTGACGACGGCGCGGCTCGTGCCCGTCTGTCCGCAAGCGCTCCGCTCGGCGCAGTCGTGCGTTGACCCGGTCGTGCACCACGTGGTCATGATGGAGCGCCTGTTCCAGCGGGCGGCGGAATTCGACATCATCCATCTGCACGCCGACTATCTGCACTTCTCACTCGCCCGGCGCTCGGCGGTGCCGAGCGTGACCACGCTACACGGTCGCCTTGATCTTCCCGACCTTCAGCCCCTGTTCCGAGAGTTCACCGACGCGGGTGTCATCTCGATCTCCGCCGCGCAGCGCGCACCACTGCCGGGCGCACACTGGCTTGGGACCGTGCACCACGGGTTGCCGGAGGATCGCCATCCGTTCTGGGATCGGCCCGGCAACTACCTGGCGTTCCTGGGACGGATCTCACCCGAGAAGCGCGTCGACCGCGCCGTCGAGATTGCCCGTCGTGCTGGGCTCCCCCTCAAGATTGCGGCGAAGGTCGACAAGGTGGACCGCGAGTACTTCGCGCGCGAGATCGAGCCCCTTTTCGTACTGCCCCATGTCGAGTACCTCGGCGAGATCGGCGAGGGCGCCAAACGAGAGCTGCTCGGGAACGCCGTCGCGCTACTATTCCCGATCGATTGGTGTGAGCCGTTCGGCCTGGTCATGATTGAAGCGATGGCGTGTGGTACACCGATCATCGCGTGGCGCAACGGCTCGGTCCCAGAGGTGATGGTGGATGGCGTCACCGGCTTCATCGTCGGCACCCTGGACGAGGCGGTGTGCGCGACTCGGCGTGTCGGCGCGCTGAGTCGCGCCGGGTGCCGCCGTGTCTTCGAGGAACGCTACACCGCGGCGCGGATGGCGCGCGACTACGTGACGATCTACGAGCAGGTGCTTGCCTCGGCACCGGGTGCTCTGCTCACCGGCGCCATTGGCCTTCGGCATGCTCGGGAGGCCGTGAGCTCTTCGGCGGGTCCAGACGTGTCGAGAGATGAGGGTTTCGCGGCCTAGACCAAACGGGCCCGAGGACAATCCGTGAGTGCACCGCACGAGAAGACGGCGCGCCATCCTCTGCCCGTCACCGACATCGTCGAAGTCGACAACGAGTTCTATATTCTTGCCAGCTCACCGTTCGCCGACTACCACCACACCATCCTCAAGCACGGAGACACGTTCGCCGTGTTCGACGACTTCGGGGACATCAAACCGGTGGGGCAGGGCGAGGAGGGACTCTATCATCAGGGGACGCGCTTCCTCTCGGGCCTGCTCCTCCGACTGGGACGCGAGCGGCCCTTACTGTTGAGCTCTGCCGTCAAGCAGGACAACACCCTCATCGCCGTCGATCTGACCAACCCCGACGTCGTGTCCGGTCATCATCTCCTCATCCCACACGGCACATTGCACCTGTCGCGAACGAAGTTGCTGTGGGATGGCGTCTGCTACGAGCGCCTGATCATTCGCAACTACGGCCTGCAGCCCGTCAGCGCCTCGCTGGCGCTGCACTTCGACGCGGACTTTGCGGATATCTTCGAGGTTCGCGGGACGTCACGCGAGCGACGGGGCGAGCTCCGGCCTCCGGTCGTGGAAGACTCCACGCTCCTCCTCAGTTACGAGGGGTTGGACGAGGTCGTCAGGATCACGCGCATTAGCGTGACACCGGCGCCCGCGGCCATCGAGGCGAACGAGGTCCGCCTGGACGTGGCGCTGAAGCCGAACGAGGAGACGCACTACGACCTGACCATTGCCTGTGAGACGAGCGCCAGCAGCAGGGGTGCGCTCCTCCTCGTCGACATGGCGTTGGAGCGCACGTCTGCCACGCTCAGCGCCTATCGGGCGGGCTTCAGCCACGTGAGCACCTCGAACGAGCAATTCAACGACTGGGTGAATCAAAGCGTGGCGGACCTGTCGATGATGCTGACCGAGACCTCCGCAGGACCGTACCCGTATGCGGGCGTCCCCTGGTTCAGCACGGCATTCGGCCGCGACGGTCTCATTACGGCGCTCGAGTGCCTGTGGCTGAACCCAACGTGGGCCCGCGGGGTGCTGGCCTATCTCGCTGATACGCAGGCCACCGACGTCCTGCCCGAACGAGATGCTGAGCCAGGCAAGATCCTCCATGAAACGCGCCAGGGGGAGATGGCGGCGCTCGGTGAGATCCCCTTTGGGCGCTACTACGGCAGTCATGACGCCACACCGCTCTTCGTGCTGCTGGCCGCCGAGTACTATCGGCGCACGGCGGACCGTCCCTTCATCGAACAGATCTGGCCAGCCGTCCTGCGCGCGCTGGAGTGGATGGAGCGGTTCGGCGATTCGGACAGGGACCTGTTCCTGGAGTACCAGCGGACGTCCGCGCACGGATTGATTCACCAGGGCTGGAAGGACTCGCACGACGCCATCTTCCACCGCGACGGCAGACTCGCGAAGCCCCCCATTGCGTTGTGCGAGGTGCAGGCGTACGCCTACGGTGCCTGGCGTGGCGCGTCGGAGCTCGCGGAGATGCTGGGCGACACGAGCCGTGCCGCCGCACTCGCCAAGCAGGCGAGCGCCCTCAAAGAGAAGTTCGACGCGACCTTCTGGCTGGAGAAGCTCGGCACCTACGCGCTCGCGCTGGACGGGCACAAGCGGCCGTGCCGGCTGCGTACCTCGAATGCCGGCCACTGTCTTCTGACGGGGCTGGTGGGCGCCGAGCGCGCCAGGCGCCTGGCTGAGACGTTGCTCGACGACTCGATGTTCTCCGGATGGGGGATCCGAACGCTGGCCACCGGGCAGGTACGCTACAACCCGATGTCCTATCACAACGGGTCGGTCTGGCCACATGACAACGCCATCATCGCGTTTGGCTTCGCGCGCTATGGTCTGAAGGCGGAGGCGCTCCGGATTCTGGCCGGCCTCTTCGATGCCAGCCTCTTCGTCGACGCGCATCGGTTGCCGGAGCTGTTCTGCGGCTTCCCGCGGCGGCCGGCCGAGAGCCCGACGTTCTATCCGGTGGCGTGCGCGCCGCAGTCGTGGGCCGCCGGCGCGGTGTTCCTGTTGCTGCAGGCCGTCCTCGGCCTCGAGATCTCCGCGCCACGGCGCGTGGTGCAGTTCCGCGACCCCAAGCTCCCGCCGTTCCTGGAGGAGATCCGAATTACGAACCTGCAGGTCGGCGACGCCGAGGTCGATCTCCGCTTGCAGCGACACCCGGACGACGTTGGCGTGGAAGTACAACGCCGTGCAGGCGATGTGGAGGTGGTCGTCGTGAAATGAACAACGTGTGCCAGGCATCGCGCTTGCATCTGGACTGAACGTGAAGGGAGGGTCGATCATGAAGACTGTCACTCGCTTGAAGACGCTGACGCCCCGCGTGTGGCTGCTCTTGTTCGCGGTGCTGGCGGGGCTGGTGATCCTCCTCGTGATTTTCCTGAGGTAGGTCGTGACTGACGTCAAGAGCCGCGACGACACCATCGAGCAGGTCGTGGATGTGCCGCTCGGCCCGCTAGGGCCTTCCCCGCGCCACAACATCTCCGCCGGCGTCTCTTTGATCCGGCCGTGCTCGTCCTTCTGCAGGTACCGCCCGCGCAGCACGTCGAGCGCGTTCGCCGTCAGCTGCGGTTCGATCCTCGTCGCGAACGGCGGCGTCCGACTGATGGCTTGCCACATGCGGAGATCCTGTGATGGTTGCCGCGCCATCGCCCGCTGCATGTCCGCCGGCAGATCCCCGTGCTTCACCTCGACCGATGAGACCTTGATGCCCCACGGATCGGTTTGACTGTCCAGGATTTGTTGGAGCCGCATGTTCAACCGCTCGCGCTCCGCGAGCAGGTCGTCGAGCTCCGCCTGTCCGAGGATACTCCGCAACGTCGTTTGCGCGAGCTGGGACGTAGCATAGTTGTAGTTCTCGACCTCGACGATCGCCTTCTGCGGGTTCATCACGCGGAAGTAGATGACCGCGTTGACCTTCACCGAGACGTTGTCGCGCGTGATGAGGTCCTGCGGCGGGACGTCCAGCACGATCGTGCGCAAGCTGACGCGTACCATCCGGTCGATGGGCCGGAAGACGAAGATGAGCCCGGGGCCTTTGGGCTGTGGCAGCAGCTTCCCCAATCGAAAGATGACGCCTCGCTCGTACTCGTTCAGGATCCTGAGCGAGTTGAGCAGGTAGAGAATAACGACCGCCAGCACCACAAGGAGCGGGGAAACGATCATGATGTGAGCCTCCGGGGAACCAATGATTCGACTGGAGGATCGCCAAGATCCCTGCGGCGGTTGTCTGCATCTTCTGTGCCGCTAGCCGCTATCCCGCCGCTCAGACGGCAACCTTCTTGCTACATGGATCTACGCTGGCTCGGTCTTGGTCCGTGAGATCCGCGGCCGTGGGGAGGCTCGACATGCAACCGCTCTTCGTGACGTCATGGCGAACCATCTGGGTGCTCGGCATAGGAGCGGCCCTGATGTTCCTCGGCGATCCGCAAAGCGGCAGACGACGCCGCGCGCACATCCGGGACAAGACGCGACACGCTCTCAAGATGACCAAGGCCGAGTTGACACGCACGCGAACCCATGTGAGCAATCACACGCACGCCTCCTCGCGGGTACGCGCCGGCTGTTCGGGCCCACTGCCCCGCCGGACGACGATGTCTTGGTGGCGCGTGTGCGATCCCGGATTGGACACTTGGTGTCGCATCCCCATGTCATCGAGGTGAACGCAGACCACGGGCGCATCACCGTGACCGGTCGGTCAGATCGTTCACTACCCCGGTGCAGACGCACGTGTGCGACACATGCGGTTCTATCCGACCTTTCGTGAGCCGCGTTGCCGGAGACAATCCACGCGTCAATCTTCGGGGTCACACGCGGCCGCATCTGGTCGTGCCAAGCTTAGAAAGCGAGCTGCGGACGGCGTGGCGCTGAAACTGCGCTCACGTCAAGGTAGGATAGGGCGAGCTCTGGTCCAAGCAGTCAGGAAAGATGCCCAAGCTGCCGCGAGATGTCACGCAGAGTCAGGTCGTGAGCGCACTCGTCAAGGCCGGTGGTGTAGAAGTCAAGGACGTCGGCAAGGGTAGTCACCGCGCGGTTGAGATGCCGAACAGACATACCGTCATCATCCCCCGCAAGGTGAAACCCGGCCTTCTCAGCAGCGTCATCAAGGCTGTGGGTCTCACGTTGGATCAATTTCTGCGATACTTATAGGCGAGGTAATTGCTGTGCGAGCCTACACGGTCATGGTTCACGAAGACCACGAAGCCGGTGGTTACTGGGCTGAAGTCGTCGACCTCCCAGGTTGCTTTGCGGCGGGGGATACGCTCGATGAGCTCGAACAGGACGTCCGGGGTGCGATCGAAACATACATCGCTGCCCAGGAGAAGCTCGGCAAGCCGGTGCCGAAGGGCCGGAACATCGATGCGCCCGACCTTCGCCGCTGGGAGATTGCGATCGCCTAGGTCATTTGCTGCTGGAGCAAGAGGCGGATGGCATCTCGGATGGATTCTCGGACCGACGCCGGAATCTCTGGCGCGGGGATCGCGCGACAGAGCGCGAGCATGGGCCTCAACGACTCGCAGGCACCGCGGCAATGACCACAGCGCTCGAGATGCGCCTCCATCTCGGCACACACGTCCGGCGCGATCTCGCCTTCGAGGTGACGCGAGAAAAGCATCAGCACGTCCGGACATCGAGCCGTCTGGGATGCTGCCACGGCTGGGATGCTCAGAAGAGGTGCGACTCGCTGCCGCACCGCAAGGCGGGCCCGGTGTAAGCGGCTCTTGACGGCCTGCACGCTTAGCCCCAACACCTTCGCCACTTCAGGTGCGGAAAGGCCTTCGACGTCACGTAGTACGAGCACTTCGCGCTGCGCCGCGTCGAGTGACTCGACAGCGGTTGTCAGAGCTCTTTCAATCTCTCGCCCTGCTGCCTCCTGCTCGGGACCGCGTGCCGGGTCGGAGACATCTTCGAGCCGCTCGTTGCCCAACGCTTCCAACGATTCTTCCTGAGCCGGCGCGAACTTACTTCGGCGTCGCTTCTTGACGCAGAAGCTGCGAGCGATCGTGTAGAGCCAGGTCGAAACCGAGGCATCGCCGCGGAACCCGCGGACGGACCGCGCCATGGCCAGCAGCGTCTCCTGCACCACGTCGGCGGCATCCTCCACATCACGGCACATCTTTACCCCGAAGCGGTACACGCGCGGCTGATAGCGCAGAATGAGGGCTTCGAGAGCGTCAGGGTCACCCTGCTGCGCCGCCGCGAGGAGATCCTCATCCCTGCGCAGTTCGCTTGAGTCAGCCACATCGCTGATTATCCGTGGGCCGCGCGTTGGCTCGCAAGCACGTCAGCCCATGCGCACCAGCACCGTGGACCACAAGCAAGGCGACCTTGGCCGCCCTCAGCGTAATCAGCCGAATGGCACTGTGGGATCGGCGACGAGCAGGGGGCTTCGCGCCTTGAACGGCTCCGCGTAGCGTACGCCACGAAGGCTACCGATGTACTGATCTTCGGCCATGTACCGCTCGACGAGTCGCGCCTGATCGCCACTGAACACCGATTTGTACGCGGTGATGGCTGCGAGCTTCCGCTCATACACCTCAGAGACGTCGACGGCGAAGTCGAACGAGGGCCACGCACGTTCCGTCCATGATTGGATTCATCGCAGGCGCCGGCATCGTCGTGCGGAACTCGATCATCCTGGTGGATTTCATCGAGCTGCGCCTGCGCGACGAAATGCCGCTCGCGGACGCCGTCGTCGACGCCGGCGCCGTGCGCTTTCGGCCGATGGCTTTGACCGGCGCAGGTCCACTTTCACAACACCAAGGTCTCGCTGGCGAGCTATCTGACGCGTGAGGCTCCCGCGGAACACGAGGTCCTGCTTGACGACAGCGCGACGGCAACCGTCCACGCCATCGGCGAGGCCATGACCCGCCTGGAAGTCGACAATCAGCGGTTCGGTCATTTCGCCCTCAGTGTCATCGTGCACGACACCGACCGCTCGCGTCTCAATCGCACGGTGGCGAAGACGATGAAAGCGTTTGCCCTCGCGAACGCCACCCTGGTCGACGAAACGTATAACTTGCTGACCGCCTGGTTGGCGACCCTTCCGGGTGGTCACCCGTATCAACTGCGGAGCCTACGGCTCCTCGAGACGAACTTTGCCGATCTGAGCTTTATCTTCACGCTCCACACCGGCGATCCGGTCAATACGCACCTGCAGCGCGAATACCTGACGGTGTTCGAGACTCAGCACAAGAGTCTCTACTACTGGAGCCCGCATTACCGAGACGTCGGGCACACATTCGTCCTCGGCACCACGGGAGCCGGGAAGACCACGCTCACGCGGTACATCGTGACGCACGGGCAGAAGTACGACCCTGTCACGTGCATCTTTGATATCGGCGGCGAGCACCACGCGCTCACCGAGCGCTTCGGGGGCGCGTACTTCCACCTCACGCTCGATCGTCAAGACTGCACGATCAATCCCTTTGCCCTGCCGCCGACGAAGGACAATCTCGACTTCCTCGCCAACTTCATCCGTGTGCTCCTCGCCCGGGACCTGACCGACCGGGAGCACAATGAGCTCCTGCAATGCCTCCAGAATCTCTACGAATTCGACCCGCCGGCGCGTCGACTGAGCACGCTCGCCAGAATGCTGCCGCTCAGTTTCGAGGAACCGCTACGACGCTGGGTTCATCCCGGCCTCTATGCGGATCTCTTCGACAACGCGACGGACACCCTCACGTTCAGCCAGTGGCAGGCCTTTGACTTCGAAGGCCTCGAGCGATATCCCCAGGTGCTCGAAGCCCTCCTCTATTACGTGCTTCACCGTGCCGGTAGTGCCATCACCGCCGACGCCGATCTGGCCACATTCACGCTGTTCGTCGTCGACGAAGCGTGGCGCTTTCTCCGCGATCCCTATGTCAAGGCGTACATCCGATCCGCGCTGAAAACCTGGCGCAAGAAGAATGCAGCGGTGATCCTGAGCACCCAAAGCACGGACGACCTCGCCCAGCCCGTAGGCCTGATCACCGAGGCCTGCGAACGTTCCTCGCCCCAAACACCGGCGTCCACGCGTCGGCGTCACCTGACCGCAGTCGCGGTCATCTCCTAAGGAGGACCACCCAATGCTCGAAATGGGCCGTTTTGTGTCCGCCTACTCCGCACATCGCGAGTGGGCCACCCGGCCGCCGGACGAATGCTACGACAGTGTGCCGGCGCTCCACGCCGCTGCGACCCGGATGGCCGCAGCCTCCTACGAGCTTTCCACCACACCCACCAGTGTGGTGCCTCAAAACGCGCATACCCTCACACTCGGTCTCCCAGATGGGAACCGAGCGTCATTCAGCCACTGGGCCTTCGGGCAGCTCTGTGCCACCGTCAGCGCGCCGGCGCACTACCTGCGCACCCTCCCGGCGCACGTCACGGCGCAAGCGCTCAATCACGCCCTTGCGCTCCGGGCACGTGACCGTGACCCGGACAATCCCAGTGTGCTGTACCTCGCACGCTCCCCGAGGGATGATCTGCTGCCAGAAATTCGTGCGCTCACGTCAAGCCGCTACGCGCGACTTCTCAACATGACCATCACGGGTCGTGTCCTCGAGTGGCTCGATCGCTCTCCATCCTGGCGGCTCCCATCTGCAGACGGTCCAGACGGGCGTCAGATCCCATCGGGGGCATACCTCGGTGATCGGGACATGTTTCTGTTCCTGGTCGACGAGGACCGACGCATCGACGATCCCAGCGATCCGTCAGGTCAGGGCCTCGCGCGGGGATTCATGCTCCGCAACAGCGAGGTCGGTGCCGCCAGCCTCACCGTTGACGCGTTCCTGCATCGCTACGTCTGTGGAAATCGCCTCATCGTCGGTTTCCAACACCTGGTCGGGCTCCGCCTCCGCCACGTCGGGACGCGTCCCGAATCGTGGGCCGATGTATTGCCGACCCTCATCCGGTCGCTGCAGAGCGACGCCACGCAAGAACAGCTCCTGCTCTCCCGTGCCAGCCGGCGGGAAATTGGCGGCACCCGCGACGCCGTCGTGAGCGCTCTCGTGCAGCAGTGGTTCACGCGGCGACAGGCCGCTGACGCCTACACGCTCGCCGAACGTCACGAGACCCAGACCAACCCACGGTCAGTCTGGGGCCTCGTGCAAGGCGTGACGCGTCTCGCTCAACAAGCTTCCCACCAAGACGCCCGCTACGAGCTGGATCGACTCGCAGCGGGCCTGCTGCGTGCCGCCGCCTAGGGCGCGCACGCGTCCCACCCAATTCCTCCACACGTCTTGCGCGCTCTGATGCGCGTGCTCTCCCTCGATCCGCTCCCCAAGGTGCGCCACGGTGCCTCACGGCACTGTGGCGCGCCTCTCTCCGAGTGCCCATTCGACAGGAGGTTTCAGCCATGCCGCGCAAAGACACCCCGGCGTGTTCACAGCCATACCGGCTCACCCTCGAGATCGCATTGCGCCTCCGCCAAAAGCTGGTGGACTGCGGCCTCGACGCCACGACCCATTGGCTCAGGTATCAACCCGAGCGCCCGGCGCGGGAAGCGTTGGAGGCCTTGCGAGACGTCGGCTATCTCGATCAGCCGCGCTACGAGGAGCTGCGTGCGTGCCTTGCGCGCGCCGTGGCCAGTCGCGAACACCTCCATTAGCACCACAGCCCCCTCATCACCGAATACGCGGTGATCGGGCGTTCTCAGTCCCCACGTGCGACCTCGTGTTCCACACAGACACGAAGAAAGGACACCCAATGGCAGTCTCTCCGTCCGTTCGTCCGACCCTGAACGGGCTCCCAAGCACACACGTGTTCGAGCCCGTCGCGATCGTCCGGCAAACGCGACCTGCGGCCCCGACCTTTTGTTGGGACTGCGGTGGCCCGCTCGGCCCGGCTCTTGCCAAGGACGTCGGGTTCGTCTGCGAGATCTGTTCCACGCGCTGGCGCACCCGCTGGGTGCCGTGTCCGTGGTGGGAGCGTCTGCTCTTCCAACTGCTTCCCACAGGCTGGCGCTGGCACCGCTACCGCCTCGAGCGTGCGTAGCGAGCCAGACAGGCTCACTGGCGCTCGTTCCCTTCCGCCGCTCTCGCACACCCGCCCACAACCCGGTCAACCCACGGCGAGTCGTCCGCGCACGCGGATGCTCGCCGTTCCTCAGGAGAGCAACGATGACAATCACGATTCTGCCGAACGATCGCAAGACCCCTCCGGGCAAGCTCGCCGATGCCGAGCTGCGTTTCGAGCACGGTGACCTTGCAGGGCTCAAGCTGACTGGCTTTGCCATCTGGGAGCGGCGTGGCAACAACGGCCGCGCCGTGACATTTCCAGCCCGCCAGTACACCGTGAGCGGCGAGCGCCGCAGCTACGCGCTGCTGCGTCCGATCGCCGACCTCGCCGCGCAGACGCACCTCGGCGGTCGCATCCTCGAGGCGTACACCACCCACGAACGTGGGGAGGCCTCCGACGAGTAG
>WHTT01000126.1:13433-13774 GCA_009377605.1 Luteitalea sp. | reverse complement strand
GATTCTCGGCTTGTCAGCGAGTGGGCAGGCTCTGCTCGTCGCAGGTGTGGCGATGATCGGCACGCTCGTCACGATGGCGATTCGTGCGCTCCGCCTCCCCCTCGACACAGCGGATCGCCTGGTTGCGGAGCTGCGTCTCGCGCAAGTGGCCTCGCTCGTGCTCGCGTTCGTGGCGGCGACCTGGCTGGGCGTTGCCGCCGTGCACGAACAGATCGGCACAACGGTCGATGTGATGGTGGCGCTGCTCTTCTTTGCCGTGGCGGCCACCGCCTACCTCCGCGAGCCGCGTGAGGCGCTGACACTCCTGGCGATTGCCTTTGCCGCTCATGCCGTCATCGACG
>WHTT01000126.1:0-13423 GCA_009377605.1 Luteitalea sp. | reverse complement strand
GGCTCCGCGGTTGTCGACGCCCTGGCCGCAGCTCTCTGCTATCTGCCACTGCTTCGTCGCAAATAGGCGTCAGGGATCAGTAGCGATCAGGGGTTGGGCATCAGGAAGGCGCCTGAGCCCTGACGCCTGCTGATCCCTGATCCCTGACCCCTCTCTTAGGGGCACGCGGCGCAGAGCAGCCGATAGTGGCGATACGTTCGCACGGCCACGACGAGCCAGGCCAGCACAATCAGGACGTTGATCCACGCGAAGCCGCTCACGCTGAGGGTGAACCAGCTCGTGCCCGCGTAAACGATTGCCGCCGAGAACAAATCGCCCGTTCGCACGAAGAACGTGTCTGCTGCCTGTTTTGCCTTGTATTTCTCGTTCCGGTCCGTGGGCAGCCAAAAGAGCTGTCTGCCGGTATTCATCAGGGAGTAGTCGGTGGCGTTCTCCGCCGTCTTCACCCAGCGGAGCACGGCCAGTCCCGCACCGAGGCCGATGAGGCCATAGGCACCGAACGCGATGAACGGCAGGATCAGCAACACACCGGCCATCCCCAGGTGCTTGACGATGCGCGACACGGCGAATGCCTGGATGACCATCGCCAGGAGGTTGACCCAAAAGAAGAAGTCGCCATAGAAACCGCCGATGAACGACGCCGCGTCGGCCGCTTGACCGGCGTTGACGGCTTCGGTCGCGGCCTCTACGACGGTCCGCCCGAGCACGTACTCGCCGGTGGTGTTCACAACGTTCAACAGGACTAGCAGCAACACCACGAACTTCAAATAGGTGCTCCGAAAGACGAGTTGGAAGCCACCGGCACCGGAGAGCGGCGTCTTGCCGGACTCGGCCGCACCATCTTCGCGTCTCGCGGTCGCGGCCTCTCGCTCTTCGCGTCGATTGATCCACCAATAGAGCAGCAAATGAATCACGAGAAGCGCCGCGGCAATCTGGAGCATTGCCGGCATGGAGATGCCCGCCTCGAACAGCTCACTCGCCACCTTTGCGCCGACCGGACTACCCGCCGTAGCGCCTATTCCGATGAGTGGAAAAAGCCGCTCACCTGCCCCGAGCCGATAGATGTCGTTGGCGAACGACCAGAACTGGGCGACGGTCGCCAGACTGAATATGCCGAGCCAGATAAAGAAGATGAAGCCGATGAACGGCACGGATGCCGAGATCCCCACATAGAACAGCTCGAGGGTCACGAGGAAGAACCCGACGAAGCCCACGATGAGTGGAAGACGCGCGACGCGCGACGAGAACCAGCCGTAGAGCGGGACGAAGACCATCAGCGACAGCGCCTGTCCGGCTGACGCATAGGCTTTCAGCTCCGCGCCGCCAGTCGTGAGGATGAGCGGCTCGCGTACGGTCTTGAGAATGTAGTACCCGGTCATCAACAAGAAGAGATTGGCGAGCATGAGCAGCGCCGTCAGCCCTTCACCCTCGTGCACATCGCTGAAGGGGCGCAGGACGCGCTCGAACAGACCGGATGCCCTTGGCTGCGGCGCCGCCGCCACCGCAGTCGAAACAGTTGTCATCGAGTCACCTCCGTGGACGCCTCGGCACGACGTCCCTACCACTGCCATATGACTATGACGCCTCGCCTGCCATCGATGTCCCGCGGGCCTCGGGCGTCTCGTGCAGCTGCCGGCTCCGATACTCTCGACCAAGCCGCGCCGTGACGATGAGCCAGCCGACGACCGAGAGTAAGAGCACGAGCGCGTACTGTCGTACCGTGAATGCAAGCAGGCTGCCGGCAAAGACCAGGCCCGCCTGGACCAGGTCGCCGGCGCGCCAAAAGACCGTGTCGATTGCCTGCTTGGCTTTGTATTTGGCATCCCGTCCAACCGAGAGGAACAGCGAGTGGCGTGCCGTGTTTTGAATCGAGTAATCTGACGAGTTCTCGAGCAACTTCGTTGCACCGAGCACGGCGAGCAGCGGCGCTCCCGCCAACAGGACGTAGCCACCGAGCGCGATGCACGGGGTCACGAGCAGGGCGCCTCGAATGCCGATCCACCGAAAGATCCTGGACACGAGGAAGATTTGGAACAGCAAGCCCAATAGGCTTGCCACCGTGAAGTATCGGCTGTAGAAATCACCAATGAAGGCCTGACGGCCGAACGCATCACCGGCGAGCAGCGCGCGACGATCCGCTTCCGCCACCACGAGTTTGCCGAGGAGGAACTCGCCACCGGTGTTCACCACGTTCAAGAGAAGGACGAACAGGGCGATCAACACGAGGTACCGGTCCGAGAACACGAGCCGGAAGCCACCCCGGTCCCTGAACGGCTGGTCGGCGATGTCGGGCTGATTGCTGCATGTTGCGCACATGTAACGATTGACCACCCAGGTGCTCATCACCGCCGCCGCCAAAAGACCGGCCGCAAGCAACATGACGCCGTGCGGTCCCAACGCCGCGAGCGCATGGCCGGAGAGGGCGGCTCCAACGAGCGACCCGAGCGCGCTGCCAACCCCGAGGATCGGGAAGAGACGCTTACCTTCCTCCTCGGTGTACACGTCGCTCGCAAAGGCCCAGAATTGGGCGACGATCACGACGCTGAAGACGCCAAGCCAAAGGAAGAACGGCACATCGATCGCCACGCCGACTTGGCCCAGCCCCGCAAAGATCAACAGGTGCGTCATGAAGAAGCATGTGACAATCATGACGAGCCGGGTTCGCAGGAACCGCTTCGCCAGCATGTCGTACGCCGGCACGACGCACAGCAAGAGCGCGGCTTGAGCGGCGGTCGCATAGGTCTTGGCTTCTGCCCCGTTCTGGCTGAGGATGAGCGCCTCCCGGACGACCTTGAGCAAGTAGTAGCTCGAAAGCAGGAGAAACAGGTTCGTGCCGAGCAGGAGCGCGCTCAGTCCCTCGCCGGGGTACACGGGCCTCGTCACAATCGACAGCGCGCGGTCCAACCACCGCGTTCGGTAGACCCATATCCACCCGTTCCACCGGGCGTCTGGAGCTGGAGGTTCAAGATTCAAGGTTCAACAACTCAACGTTATTAACGCTATTATGGGAAAAGTCATGGTTCGAGATCAGGAGGGCTCGTGGAGCGTCTGAGGGCGAATTTGACTGTCTTGATGGCGCACGTTCGCCGGCAGCTCGACCTTCTGCTGGGACCTACCGTCGCATCCATCACGCCGCCAGAGGCCAAGGAGCTCTTGGATACAGGCGCTCCGATCACTTTCGCCGACGTGAGAACCCTCAGTGCCTGGGAGGAAGCGCAGACGAGGCTCCCAGGGGCGATCCGGCTCCCGTTACACGAGCTCGAGGCGCACGCAAAGAAGATACAGCGTGACACGCTCGTCGTGACCTACTGCACCTGACTGCGCGAGGGATCCAGCGCCCGTGCGGCGTACATGCTTCTCGAACATGGCTTCCCCAATGTCCGCTACCTACGTGGCGGGTTCGATGCCTGGCAACAGCACGGATACCCGTTGGAGCCCAACGCACATCCGGAACGCAGGTGACGTTTCGACATTTCCTCGTACGTAGCGAGGGGTCCGCCGAAGCGCGAAGCGCGAAGGCGGAAAGGCCCGTCGCTACGTTATTTCCTATGTCGTTTCCTGTATAGTGCAAGGCAATCGTTGGCGAGGAACCCGCCCTTGATCATGCCACACGCGCGACCCGCTCTTTTCGCAGTCCTCCTGCTCCTAACCTCATCAGCCGCGCCGACCGCCCAGCGCGTGTCCGCCCTGGGGCCAAAGCCTCGTCTCGTCGTGGTGGTCGGCGTCGACCAGTTCCGCACGGACTACATCGACAAGTTCGAGGGTCAATGGACCAAGGGCCTCCGCCGACTCCTCGACGAGGGCGCATGGTTCTCCGAAGCCGCGTATCCGTACGCGCGGACGGTGACCTGTGCTGGTCACGCGACCATCGCCACGGGCACGCTCCCGTGGAAGCATGGCGTCATCAACAATGCCTGGTGGGACCGCGAGGCCGGCCAACAGTTGTCCTGCACCGCTGACCCGTCAGCGCCTGCCGTCGCATACGGCGCCGGGGCCGCAACGTCGGGCGAGAGCGCCCGACGCTTGCTCGTACCCACCCTCGCCGACGAGCTCCGGGCGCAAAGCAGCCCCCCTGTGAAGGTCGTGACGCTGTCGATGAAGGCCCGCTCGGCAATCATGCTCGCCGGTCAGCGAGCAGACCTCGCCGCTTGGCACGAGGGCGCTGATGGCTGGATGAGCTCCTCTGCCCACGGTGTGCGCGGGCGCGTCCCCTTCCTCGAGCGCTACCTGACCGAGCATCCGGTCGACCGCGAGCTCACCCAGATCTGGGATCGCGCGCTTCCCAGCTCCTCGTATCTCTACGAGGACGAGGGCGCCGGCGAAGCACCGCCGCACGGCGGTTCGACGACGTTCCCGCATCCGTTGAAGGCCGACACGCAGGAGGCGTCCTACGGACGCTGGGAGAGCAGTCCGCTCGCCGATGCGTATCTTGGACGTATGGCTGCCGCTGCGGTGGAGTCCTTCGGCCTCGGCAAGGGTCCGGGCACCGACTTCCTCGGCGTCGGCTTCTCGGGGCTCGATCGGGTGGGACACGCGTTTGGACCACGAAGCCACGAAGTTCAGGACACGCTGGTCCGGCTGGATGCAACGCTTGCAGAGCTGTTCGACGCGCTCGACCAGCTGGTGGGCCGCGAACACTACGTCGTCGCCCTCACCTCCGATCACGGTGTGGCGCCGGTTCCGGAGCAGATGACGGCGCTCGGTCTCGACGCCGGCCGACTGCAGATGAAGGAGGTCGTGAAGCAAGCCGAGGCGGCGCTGGCGAAGGTGCTCGGACCAGGAGCGTGGATCGAGCACTTCATGTCAGGCGAGCTCTATCTCACGGCCGAGGCCCGCGAGCGGCTCGACAAAACGCCGCAAGCCTGGGAGGAAGTTACGGCGGCGATTCAACAGGTGCCGGGGGTGGGGCGGGTCTTCCACACGGACGGCGTGCTCCACGGCAATTACGTTGACGATCCGGTGGCCCGGCTGGTGCGACGGAGCCTGTACGCCGGTCGCAATGGCGAGCTCAATCTCGTCCCCAAGCCCTATTGGATCATCGCCGGCACAGGCGCGACGCACGGCAGCGCCAATGACTACGACCGGCGTGTCCCGGTGCTGCTCATGGGCGCGGCCATAGCGCCCGGTCGCTATTTCGCCGCGGCTTCTCCAGCCGATGTCGCGCCCACATTGGCAGTGCTCGCCGGCGTCACGTTGGCCGATCCCGACGGCCGCGTGCTCCTGGAGGCGCTGCAGCCGCCCGGTCGGACGCCGGACAGGGGTAATCGCGTGACGTCGACTCCCTCCTCGGCAGCGTCCCCAGTGCCGCAGCGCCAGCCTTGATCCGCTGATAATAGGAGAGCCAGCGCCGTGTTACGGCGTCGCGGCCTTTGGCACGACGCGACGCAGAGGTTGCCATGCATCATCGTTCTTGGATCTCGTCATCCGTGCTCGTGGCGTTGGCCCTGGTGCTGACCTCACACGCGCAGGAGCCGCGCCAGCCCGCCGCTCGCCGGCTGCTCCAGTCGGTGGCGCCACCCCCTATCGATCGTGGCCTCGAGCAGATGATCGTGACACGCGCGCGCAACAGCCGAAGCCGAGCACGTGTGCAAACGCCGAGTCGCCTTCCCTATGAGCCAGGCCGCGTCATCGTGAGGTTCAGGAGCGGCACGGGCAGCGCCTCGCGCGCCCAAGCCATGCGCGTCGCGGGCGCCGCGAGCGCATCGCAGCCCCCGTATGCGAACTTCCAAGTGCTGAGCGTGCCGACAGCCGCCGACCCGGAGGCAGTCGCTTCCCAGCTGCGGCGTAATACGAACGTCGAATATGCGCAGGCCGCGTACAAAGTCGAGCCGTACTTCACGCCGAACGACCCGTTGTTCGACCGGCAGTGGAACCTCGCCGCGGCGCTCGGCATGGAACAGGCGTGGGACATCAACCGCGGATCCAGCGACGAGATCATCGTCGCCGTGCTCGACACGGGCGTCGCATACAAGGACGCCATTTTCGAGTTCGTCGGCCAACCGTTCATCGACGAGAACGGCGTCTCCTTTCCGGCGCTGGGGCCCGTTGTCGTGCCGTTCAGCGCGGCGCCGGACCTCGACGGTCCCAATCGGTTCGTCGCACCGCGCGATTTCATCTGGAACGACGAAGATCCGGTCGACCTCGAGGGACATGGGACGCACGTGGCTGGCACGATCGGGCAGCTCACCGACAATGACGTCGGCGTCGCCGGCGTCGCGTTCAATGTGCGCATCATGCCGGTCAAGGTCATCTCCGGAGCCTGGGACACGGTCTTCGATGCGCCAAACATTGGGACCGACGCGCAGATCGCGGCGGGCATTCGCTATGCGGTCGAGAACGGCGCACGCGTCCTGAACATGAGCATCGGCCGCAACGGTCCGCCGGCGCCCGTCGTCGAAGACGCGCTCCGCGACGCCGTCTCCAGCGGCGCCTTTGTCGCGATCGCCGCTGGCAACGAGTTCGAAGAGGGGAATCCGGATGCCCCGTTCGCGGAAATCGCGTCGCGCATCGACGGGGTAATGGCCGTGTCGGCAGTGGACCGCAACCTCAATCGGGCGGCGTATTCCGCGATCAAGCCGTATGTCGAGATTGCGGCGCCCGGTGGTGATTTCGACGAAGGCGGCGTGCGGGGCATGATCTTGCAGCAAACCTACGACCCCGTGCGTGCCCTGGTGTTCCCGTTCCCGCCCTCTGAGTACGGAGCGCCGCGGTTCGATATGTTCGTCTACCTGTACAGCGAAGGCACGTCGATGGCAACGGCGCACGTCTCAGGATTGGCAGCTCTCCTCATGCAGCAGGGCATCACGAGTCCCGCCGCGATCGAAGCGGCCATCACGAGGTTTGCCACGGACAGAGGGAACGATGGTCGTGACGACGAGTACGGCCACGGGCTCATCAATCCCCGCGCGACGCTGCGCGGCCTCGGGATCCTGCAATGAGGGAGCGCACGGTGAGCGAGCGCATGACCACGATGACGTCGATCACGTGTGGGCTGTTGATCGCAGGCATGACCTTCACAGACGTCCGCGATGCCGCGGCGCAGACCCCGGATACACGCAAGAGAACCGAGATCGTCTTACCGGAGATACGCGAGCGAGTCGTTCCATTCGAGGCTCTTTCCGCGGAAACACAACGTCAGCAAACAGCCCGTCCGCGGCCTGCGGGAAGGAGGGCGGTGCGCGTACGTGCTTCGGGTCACGTCAGTTGGCTCGCGCTTGCTGCGTCGCAAACGTTCGACGCGACGGTAGGAAGCGCGAACGCCGTCGAATACGGGGCAAGCGGTGGCGTTCTCCTGCCGCGCGGCTTCTTCGTCGAGGTCGACGTCTCGCACATGGAAAAAGATGGTGAGCGTGTCTTTGTCGACGATGGGGCCGTCTTCGGTCTCGGCATTCCCTTGACGGTGTCGATGACGCCAATCGACCTCACAGCCGGCTATCGTCTTGCTGGAGGCGAGTCGCCACCGCAACCGCGCTCCGCGGGCTCCTCGAGTCAGGAGCAGGCAGGTCGGCGCTCCGCCCGCCGCCGCTTGCCGTTCGTGCCGTACGTCGGCGGCGGTGTCGGCTGGCTGGCGTACAAGGAGACCTCCGACTTTGCCGCCGGTGACGAAGATGTCGACGAGCGGTTTACGAGCTACCACCTGCTTGGCGGGGTGGAGGTTCCGATCTGGCGCGTGCTCGGCGTGGCGGCAGAGGCCCGCTATCGGTGGGTACCGGACGCGCTAGGAGAATCGGAGAGCTCGGTATCTGAGGTGTTCGGTGAGACCAACCTCGGCGGGTTTCTCTTTCGGGTGAAACTGAGCGCGACATTTTAGGGCCTGTCAGGGAATAAGTGTGCCGTTCTGGGTGTCGAGGCGCCCGTCTGGCAAGGCGCGAGGAGTGCGCATACCGGGAGTATGTAAGCGACGAGCAACGCTGCCAGACGGGATGCATCGGCAGCCGGAATGGTGCACTTATTCCCTGACAGGCCCTTAGGTAGGGCCGCCTCGCCGAGGCGGCCGTTTCGTTCCTCGACGTTTTCGGACAACGACGTGGGCCATTCCCAGCAGCTTCGGCCTAAACCGAAGGCTCGCCCCGAGCAGAGTCGAGGGGCGGCTCCCGTTGCCTCAGCGAGGTTCCGCGCACGTGTGCTGCGAGTAGTGACGAGCATCCCAGCTGGCCGTGTGAGCACGTACGGCGACGTGGCGGGGGCTGCCGGCAGGCCCAGAGCCGCGCGGGCGGTCGGCAACATCATGGCAGGATGCTCGGATCCGCGCGTCCCTTGCCATCGTGTGGTCGCCTCCGGCGGGCAGCTCGGCGGTTACGGCGGGAGCATCTCTTTGAAGCGAGAGCTGCTACGCGCTGAAGGGGTTCGAGTCATCGGCAGCCGCATTCGCCAGTTCGATGATATTCGCTGGGACGCATAAGTAAAAAGGCCTCCTCCGCAGAATCTGTGGGTCGGTGACCAATGATTCTGAGGGGTTCACGTGTTCTTCGTGCTTCTGAAGGGAGATGACGATGAGGCGTGTGGGAGCTGTGCGAAACCGCCTGCGGTTTTGCAAAGACCTGTGGGCGCGTTCTCGGCGTCCACAGGTCTGGCAGCTTCCACGCGCGCGGCGCCGCGAATGATGCATCCCGCGTCGCCTCGGAGAGAATGGTGGTTCCTACACTCACCAGGACCTCGGAGACGAACGGCGGGATGCAGATCAAGACTATCCTGAATCGGATTCAGAAACAGCGAGGGTTCGTGTACGGCGCGATCCAGCTTGAGGAGCAGATCGGCGGGCTCGCGTTGACGATTGAGATCGCGCCGCATCGCCGCAACCGGCCACAGTGCAGCGGCTGCGGGCAGCGTAGCGGCGGCGTCTACGACCGCCTTGCGCCGCGCCGCTTCGAGTTCATCCCGCTCTGGGGCCTGCGCGTGTTCTTCCTCTACATGATGCGGCGCATCGACTGCGCCCGCTGTGGGGTCACCGTCGAGCAGGTGCCGTGGGCCGACGGCAAGCACCAGCTCACGACGACGTACCAGTGGTTTCTGGCGACGTGGGCGAAGCGCCTCAGTTGGCAGGAGGTCGCGCGCGTCTTCCGCACCAGCTGGGACCAAGTGTTTCGATCGGTCGCCATGGCCGTCGCCTGGGGGCGTGATCACGTGGATCTCACCGGAATTCGGGCGATCGGGATCGATGAGGTCCACTGGCAGCACGGCGGCAACTTCCTGACCCTCGTCTATCAGATCGATCCGACGCAGAAGCGGCTGCTGTGGATCGGGCAGCACCGACGCGCCAAGACACTGCTGCAGTTCTTCCGCTGGTTCGGGAAGGAGCGCACGGCGGCGCTCACCTTTATCTGCAGTGACATGTGGAAGGCGTACCTCAAGGTCGTCGCCAAGAAGGCCGGTCACGCGCTCCACATCCTCGACCGCTTCCACATCGCCAAGCACATGAGCGACGCGATCGACCAGGTCCGTCGCGCGGAAGTCCGCTCGCTCCGACAGCGCGGGCGACAACCGCTCCTCACAAAAGCGCGCTGGCTGCTCCTGAAACGCCGAGAGAACCAGACGCGCGATCAGCGCGCCCGCTTGCGCGAGCTCGTGCAGCACAACCTGCGCGCCGTCCGTGCCATGCTGCTGCGCGAATGGTTTGACGACTTCTGGCACTACCGATCGCTCGACTGGGCGGGGGCGTTCCTCGATGAGTGGTGCGTGCAGGTGATGCGCTCGCGGATCGAGCCGATGAAGAAGGTCGCCCGGATGCTCCGTCGGCATCGACCGCTGCTCCTCAACTGGTTTCGGGCGCGCGGGGAGATTTCGGCGGCCATCGTCGAGGGCTTCAACAACAAAGCGAAACTGACTAGCAGAAAGGCGTACGGCTTTCGTTCGTATCGGTGCTTGGAAATCGCCCTGTACCATACGTTGGGTCAGCTCCCGGAGCCCGAAGCGACCCACAGATTCTGCTGAAGACCCGTAAAAAGGAACCGGGTACCTTTTCGGGCGCGAAAAGGTACCCGGTTCCTTTTGAACCAGCCGGCCGGCGGGCTCGTATCCAGCAAAGAACGCGGCAACCCCTCGGGCAGAGGTCCTCGTCTAAGATGTCGGATCGAGATCGCGGAGATGACGCCAGTCTCGTGTCGCGCTGCGTCGCAGGCGACATCTCCGCGTTCGAGGAGCTGTATCACCAGCATTCGGGGCGCCTCTATTCACTAACGCTGCGGATGCTCGGCAATGCGGCGGACGCGGAAGACCTGCTCCAGGAGGTCTTCCTCACGGCGTATCGCAAGCTTGCCAGCTTCAAAGGCGCCTCGTCGCTCGGCACCTGGTTGTATCGGCTCGCCGTCAACGCCTGTCTCGACCACCTGCGGAGTCGGAGCGCGCGCAACGACCTGCGGACCGACTCGCTCGATCGCGCTGAAGCGCCGCGGATCGGTGCCAGAGATCCGGCCATGGTGCCAACTCGATTCGATCTAGAGCGAGCGATTCGCCAGTTGCCGCCCGCCTCGCGAAGCTGTTTCGTTCTGCACGACGTCGAGGGGTTCGAGCACCATGAGATTGCATCAATGCTCGGCATCGCGGTTGGCACGTCGAAGTCGCAGGTACACAAAGCGCGAATGAAGATTCGCGCGAAGCTGGTCGGCGCCTCGGCGCCAACGACTGATCGCGCCGGCCGCGCTAGCCAACCAGGTGAGACGCCATGATGGGGCATGAGCTGAGCTGCAGCGCGGTGGATGACCTGCTGGTCGATCTGGTGGACGACGCGCTCGACCGCGCGTTGGCCGCGCAGGTGGAGCAGCACGTCGCGAGCTGTCCACGCTGCCGATCGCTTGTCGGAGATCTCCGAGAGATCCGACAGGCGGCGTCGACCCTTCCACCGGTCCCGCCGCCACCTCACGTCTGGCCGCGCCTTCGAGCTGCCCTCGAGGCAGAGCGCGCGGACCCTTTCCATTCGACTCGCCCGACGGCCCGCCTTCGGCGAGCCGTCGGGCTCGCTCATGGCAGGCCGACAAGTGAGTCGAAGGGCCGACTGCTCCCCGCGTGGGGCCGGATGGCCGCGGCAGCCGCCCTGCTCGTTGTCGCCATCAGCGCCGGCCTTTGGTCGCTCTGGGTGTCGAGGGAACAGGCGGAGCCACTTCGTGCGACCCGGACGGAAGCGGGAGATAGGCGCGCGCAAGATCTCGTCGCGACAGTCGAATCGGAGATCGCGCTAGCCGCCGAGCATTACGAGAAAGCAATCGCCGGGCTGGAAGAGGCGGCGCGCGCGAGCGGTACCGAGCTGGATCCGGACGTGATGGCCACGCTCAAGACGAACCTGGCGCTCGTCGATCAAGCGATCGACGATAGCCGGCGAGCCGTCCGCGACCAGCCGGACAACCTCGTTGCCCAGGCCAGCCTGCTCGACGCGTTCCGACGCAAGGTCACGCTCCTCCAGGACACCGTGGCGCTGATGCGGGAGGTGCGCCTCGATCGGTCGGCGATGCCGGCAGGCCTCAACGAAGGATAGCGTGCATATGATCATTGGTGCGCTCGTTCGCTGGCTCATTCTGGCGCTCGCCATCCCCGCTGCAGGGCTCCTGGCTGCGCCGCCGCTCAGCGCGGATCCGGCGCCACGCCCACAGGAGCAACGGGCGGACAGCGACGATCGCATCGTCCGGACGCTCCGCGTGAACGATGGTGACGTGCTCGAGCTCCACAACATCGCCGGCGACATCACGATTACCGGAACCGAGGGAAACAAGCTGCACATCGACGCTCGCAAGAACGGCCGGCGCGGCGCGGCTATCGACGTGGAGATTGTGCAGCGCGCCGCCCGGGTCGAGGTGAGAACACGCGCGCGGCGAGGCAATGGCTCACGCGGGGAGGTCGACTACACGTTGCGCGTGCCAGCGAGCATGGTGCTCGACGTGCACACCGTCTCCGGGGACGTCGAGGCGACAAACGTGCACGGCCGCGCGACCTTGCGCGCCGTGTCGGGCGACATCGTGGCGTCTGGGCTCACCCAGCTCGATGCAGCGGAAACACTCTCAGGCGATGTGCGCATCTCCTCCACGACGGCGACCGGCAACGCGAATATCAAGACGACCAGCGGCAGCGTCACGCTCGGCGACATCAAGGCTGGCGGGCTGAAGGTCACCTCGGTCAGTGGCGACGTGCGCCTGGGTGAGGTCTCCACCACGCGGCTGGAGGTCACGTCGCTCTCTGGCGACGTCGAGTTCTCGGGCCCGCTCAGCCCAACCGGGCGTTACACGATCAACTCCCACTCGGGCGACGTCCGCTTCCAACCGAGCGACCAGACCGGCTTCGAGCTGACCGCCGGATCGTTCAGCGGCTCGGTTCGCTCGGATCTGCCGGTCACCATGCAGAACCTTGCCGGCGGACGCGGCCGCCGCAACGTCCAGGGTGTCGTCGGCGACGGTGCGGCGTCGGTGGACCTCACGACGTTCAGCGGCGATATCACCATCCTGAAATAGCTACCCCGGCTGTTGAGAGAGAACACGGCGTTTTTCCTTTATAATGACCCGTGAGGTGCGGCCAGGGTGCCAGAGTATGGGGACGCCGCGCTATAAGTCAACGCATCACTGAACGCAGGAGGCAACTAATGAAGCGGACGATTCTCGTCGGACTGCTGAGTGGGGCTGTCGCCCTCGGTGGGGCTCCCTTCGTGGCAGAGTTGGTTGCCACGCCACTGCAAGAGCCCGCGCCGCCAGCAGAGCCCGCGCCGACAGAGCCCGCGCAGCCAGAACCGACGCAGCCACCGCTGCCGGAGTCCGCGCCGCCAGAGCAGCCGGCTGAGCCCGCCATGCCACAGGAACCAGCCACGCCAGGCGCACCCGAAACCGAGCCACAGATGCAACCGGACACGGAGGCCGCAGACGTCTCTGCTCTACCATCCGGCGAGGTAGAGCTCGGAAGCGTCCGAATCCCGCAATCGGTCCAAGCCAACGGCGAACCGCTGCCTGCTGGGAGCTACGAAGTGCGGCTCACCCCAGACACGGCGAGCGCCACCGAGGGTAAGGGTGCCACGCCCGAGTACGAGCGATGGGTGGAGTTCTTGAAGGGCGGCCAGCCGGTCGGTCGTGAAATGGCCAGCGTCATCCCCGACAGCGAGATCGACAAGGTGGCGCAAAGCGGACAGCCGCGAGCGAATGGCTCGAAAGTCGAGCTGCTCAAGGGCGGTGATTTTGTCCGTGTGTGGATCCGCAGGGGAGACGCCCACGTCTTGGTGCACCTCGTCGCGGAAGCGCCAGGCACGTAGGAGGGCGGCAAGAAACGGGGTAAAGGAGAAGCCCCGTCAGCGGGACTGAAACCACGAAGGACACGAAGATCACGAAGTTTACCCGGGATATCTTCGTGCTCTTCGTGTCCTTCGTGGTTAGTTCTTCATGTCCTTCGTGGTTACGATCCCCTGTAGGTTCCCTCTACCCCTCCACTCCTTTCACCTCCACATCGCCATCACGTC
>WHTT01000125.1 GCA_009377605.1 Luteitalea sp. | reverse complement strand
CACGCCCGCCAGCTTCTGGGGATCATCGACCGTGATGGCAAGCTGTACGACCAATATCCGTATCCCGTTCAGGTCTGGAGGTTCGGGTCGGCGCTGACCCTCATCGCGCTCGGCGGCGAGGTCGTCGTCGACTACAGCTTGCGTTTGAAGAACGAGTACGGCTGGGGGAGCACGTGGGTTGCGGGGTACTCCAACGACGTCATGGGCTACATTCCGTCGCGACGTGTCCTGATGGAAGGCGGATACGAGGGAGGAGGAGCCATGGTGAATTACGGCCAGCCTGGTCCGCTCGATCCTGCGGTCGAAGAGGTCATCATCGGTAAGGTGGCGGAGCTCGTGACGCGAGCTGGCGGAAAAGCAGGGACAGCTCGAAGAGAGAATCCGTGAACCATCGGGCGAGCAGCGAGGCCGATAGCCAAAGTCCTGGATCCGGTGTTGACGGTAGGAACTATTAGACTGGTTTCTGGCCCAGTTGACGGAACGTTGGTTATCTGACGTAGCTGCCCCCTCGGCACGGGAGCAGATGGCCCTCGGCACGGCGGGCGCTGCATCGACCGAACCGAGCGTAAAATTCCTGTTGACCGCTGAGCTATGCAGCGTGACCCTAGTGTTGACGTTGGGTAGCCCGGTTACGTTCGGGGCGCGCTCCCGGCGTGGTCGGCCCTACGGTCTCTCGGACGGGGTTGGAACGAGGAAGCGAATCTTGTTCAGGTGAGAACGCAGTCCGATGGCTGTCACGAAGACGATGGTGTGCCTCGCGAATTCCCGAAAGCTGTCGGGCCGATGCTTGGCGGGCAAGGAGCTTTCTGGTTCAGCCGTTGGCCCGTGGATCCGACCGGTGAGTACCCGACCGACAGAGGAAGTCTCCGAACGTGAGAGGGCCTACAAAGACGGTTCCGATCCTCGCGTGATGGATATCGTCGACGTTCCGCTAGTCCAACCGAAGCCGACGACGTTTCAGTCGGAGAACTGGCTCCTCGATCCGCAAAGGTATTGGGTGCGAAGGGGCGCGCTCGCCTACGCACAGCTCGCAACTGCTGCGGACGCACCCTCGTCCTTGTGGATCAACGGATTCAAGACGTACCATGGACTGAACGATCGAGTCCCGGAGGAGGAAGCGGACAAGCTCGCGACCTCGCTCTACCTTCTGAGTCTGGAGTCCATCTCGTTCAGTGTCTTCGCCCCTGGAGCGACGTTCGGCAATCCCAAGCGTCGCGTCCATGCAGTGTTCGACTACGCTGGGTCATCCTACGCTCTGTGGGTGACGGACCCGGTGATCGAGCGCGAGTACCTCGCGAAGGACGATGGATCGTACGCCGAGGGAGCGTGCCACATCACCGTCAGCCTCGGCGAACGCGATAAGGGCTTCTGCTACAAGCTTGTGGCGGCCGTCATTCGGCAAAGTTGAGTCGTAATGGAGTGTCATCAGATTTTTACGATCGGGCATTCGACGCTTTCGCTTGATGCATTCCTGGCCGCGCTACGGGCGAACGGGGTGAACGCGGTAGCGGATGTTCGGTCGGCGCCATACAGCCGCTTCAACCCGGCCTTCAATCGTGATCCGCTCAAACGTGAGCTGAAGGCACGCGGTATGCGCTACGTGTTCCTCGGCAAAGAGCTTGGAGGGCGCCCAGCGGATCCAGCTTGCTATGAGAATGGTCGCGCCAGTTATTCAAGAATGGCGCAGACTGACGTGTTCAGGGCGGGCCTCGACCGCGTGATCCAGGGCAGCATGTCCCATCGGATTGCGCTCATGTGCTCCGAGGGCGAGCCGTTGAACTGCCATCGAACGCTGCTCATTGCTCGCGCCCTTGCCGAGCGAGGTGTTGCTATCGCTCACATTGAACGGAATGGCCAGTCAGCGAGTCAGGCCGAGATTGAGGCCAGGCTGATTCGCACTGTCGGACTGTCGGACAGTCTCTTGCGGAGCCACGACGAGGTGCTCGCCGAAGCGTACAACCTTCAGGCCAAGCGCGTGGCGTACGTGGAACGCGCTGGCACCGAGGCCGGCGCTGAAGCGGTATGAAGATCTTCACCATCGGCTTCACAAAGAAGTCTGCTCGCACGTTCTTCACGAAACTTCGGGAGTCTGGTGCGCTACGAGTTGTGGACGTGCGCCTGAACAACGTTTCGCAATTGGCCGGATTCGCGAAGAAAGACGATCTGCAGTTCTTCCTGCGCGAGATCTGTCACATGGACTACGTCCACCTGCCAATTCTCGCGCCGACTGCGGAGATGCTGGACACGTACAAGAAGAAGAAGGGCGAGTGGTCCGCCTACGAGCGGGATTTTCTGGCTCTGATGAAGTCTCGTGACATCGAGAACAACATTCCCAGGGAGCAGATCGCCGACGGTTGTCTGCTCTGCAGCGAAGAGAAGCCTCATAACTGCCACCGCCGCCTCGTTGCGGAGTACCTCCGAGAGAAGTGGACGGACTTGGAGATCGTCCACATCGTTTAGGAGACCAGGTTGAGGATCGTTATCAACCACTTGACGCGAATGCAGCCCGGCTACATCTGCGTAGCAGGGATAAACGTACAGGACAACGAACACATCAGGCCTATCCTGGGTCGGGCGCCGTTGACGGTGGACATGCTGGCTCGCAACGGCGGGGCCTTCGACGTTGGTCGCCTTGTCGAACTGGGCCCAACGCAAGCCAGGGGAACCGCCCCTGAAACGGAAGACCACACCTTCGATCCAGGTCGGCTCGTCCCCGTGAGAGAGCTCAGTCCGGGCTCGTTCTGAAACTCCTCACGTCTGTTGCCCGCGACACGCTCGCCGACATTTTCGGGGAAGATCTCAAAGCGCAGCGCAATGGGTGCGCAGTGGACGAGAGCCAAGGCAATGCGTCCTTGGACTGCCTGCAAACGGCAATGCCTCTGAGCATTACGATCAACCGCTGGGGCAAGATCAGAGCGCAGGTGGCCGACGGAGCGTTCGACGTTGACTTGTCCGTCACAGATCTCCGGCTATACGCGGAAGACCAGAAGACGCCGCGTGCGAAGGTCATCGCCGATATGCAGCGGCGCATCCAGCGAGGCGTGGGGGTGATCCTCAGCGTCGGACTTGCGCGCGCTTTCCAGGTCAGCGGCGATACGGCGCGTCGGCACTGGCTCCAGGTGAACAATCTCCACCTGGAAGATGATCCAGCCTGGAAAGCCGACTGATGAGCACAACGCGTCCGAAGCAACACCACTACGTCCCCAGGTTCTCGCAGGACGGGAACTGCCCTGTCTACGGTGTTAGCTACGGCCTGCGCTACCTTGAGCGGTTTCGGTCGCGGGCACCATGAACGGGCTGGCTATTGACGAAGACACGGACGCGAAGATGGCGAAGGGTTTTCATCGCCGGCTCCCGCAAGTAACCTCAGCCATTTTCGTATAAGATTCGCCTGAGCCGAGGCGTCGCTCGTAAACCCACACGGAGGCTGACGTGCCCTACACGACTGAAATCAGTCGAGCCAACCCTTCATGTTTTCTGTTCGTCATCGACCAGTCAGGGTCGATGGGCGATCCGTTCGCCGGAACGGGCACTGGGCGGTCCAAGGCGCAGGAGCTCGCGGACGTCATCAATCGGCTCCTTCAGACCCTCGTAACGAGATGTGCCAAGGGCGAGGAGGTTCGCGACTACTTCGACATCGGGGTCACGGGGTACGGCCAGATGGTTGGCCAAGTCCTTCAGCGCACCCTTGCCGGCCGCGACTTCGTTCCGATCAGCCAGATTGCCTTTAACCCAGTCAGGCTCGAGAACCGGAACAAAAAGGTGCCGGATGGCGCAGGCGGCCTCGTCGATCAGAGCTTTCAATTCCCAGTCTGGCTGGATCCGGTGCATAACGGCGCCACACCCATGTGCGAAGCCCTCCGACGCGCAAAAGTCGCTGTCGAGACCTGGGCCGTCAGCCATTTCAATTCATACCCGCCGACCGTCATTCACGTTACGGATGGTGAGTCTACAGACGGCGACCCGTCCACCGTGGCGCAGGGACGATAGGAAGCATGAAGGCCCTGTCATGCTCACCTCCCACCCGCCTCCTCAGTTTACATATCGTCCGTTATCAGACGCCCTCAGCACCACCACCGCCGCGCACACCACCGCCGCCTTGCACAACACCACCGCCGCAGCACCACCGCCGCATTGCCCACCGCCTGCCTTGCACAGCGGAGAGTGGCAGATTGTTCACGCGGACCACGGCGTGGTCAACCAGTTCGCCGGGTCGGGGCCGGCGTGAGCCCGCGTCTCTACCGCCTGCGTTCGCCACTGCCGCGACGCCGCGACTGCCGCTCGGTTGAAGGGGTACCAGGTTCCTTGCCCGGAGATAGACCGTGCTGACGCCATACATCTCGGCGCCGTGAGCCAGAAGGCCGACGAGGAGGGCCGTCTTTACGATCTCGCCCTTGCCTCGCTTCACAAAATCCATCACGTTCGCGTCGGTGAGCGATGCGAACACCTCATCGCAGAACGCGAACGAGTCGTCGAGCGCCTTCATGAGCTCGGCTTTCGTCTCGAGCTCCTGCTCGAGCTTTCGACCTTCGCAGGGCGACGGTCGCCAGGCCCGCCGCGACTGTGACGTACGTCATGGATCCATCCGGCTCACGCCGAACAGCAGCGCCGACATGACACGCCGTGAGCAGCTTCGCGGCACCGATGTCGATCGCGATGCCGGCGAGCGTGAGTACCAGGCCGTGATGGAGAAACAACCGGCACACGTCGCCTGTCTGTGCGCCGAGCGCCATAGCCGCAGCATCGAACGCTGGGCGCAAGAAATCATCAACGCCGTCGACTCCTATAACGGAAGTCTCGCCAAGTGGCACAGGAGTTCACATCCTTCGCCGCGGCACATTTCACCTGGCGGGCGTCGAAACGGCCAGGTTGAGATGTACGACGGTGGGCGATACTTCACCGTCACCTGCATTCGTAGCGTGCGTAGCGCACGCGCACTACTGGCTTCGCAAGCACGATCTTTGGCACGGATTAAGGTCGGTCGGCGGGTAGTTGTCATGTAGAATACTTCAGAGGTGTGACGGGCGACCGGTCACGATCATGAACGCACACAACCTTGAATCGTTGGTTAAGGAATTGAATGCGGGCGAGAGTATCGCCGAGGTCGAGCCAGGAGATGTGCGTTCTGCGGCGGCGTTCTTTGCGGAGTTGCGCAGCCACCCCAATCATGACCAGATCGTTTCCACCTCGACCTCTGAAAAGGGTTACTCCTTCATGATTAATGGACTGGCCAAACGATGCAGTCCGGGCGCTAACGTGTTGGCCGTCGCCATTCGAGGGATTGTCCTTGAGGCGATGGCCGAAGACTACTCTAGGGATAGCGCTCTGCATAGTCGCATCGATGAGAACGAGCTGGTAGAATCAGTTGCGAGACTCCCCTTGGTCGCCGCAGACTTGAGAGACCCGGACGAAATTCGTCGCCGCGTCTTTCGTTTAGACGCATCCAGCTAGCGAGAATTCAATCGCCGCTTATTCCCAAATGCGCTGAAAGCGCGCTGGATTCGTCGCCGTGTAACCCACCGTCGAGCTGATGTTCAGGTGGTCCAGGTAGGTTTGAATCAGCCGCGTATCACGTCCACGGTTGGCCAGCGCGAAGCCGCACGCGTGGCGCAGCATGTGCGGGTGTCCCGCCAAGGTCAGACCGCACCTCGAGACACCGGACTTACGCGATGGCCGCGTGGCGTTGCCGAACACCGTGGGCGTGCGGACCGCTGTCCCGGAGTCAACTGAGCGAGGCAAGACGCACTCGTGGAACGTAGCCCTCGAGCGACGCCTGCCGTTCAATCTCTCAGTCGACGTCGCTTATGTGGGCAACCGGGTGAGAGGTGGGTTGACTTCGATCAACATCAATAACGCGCAGACGCTCGGTGGGGGCGGGCTCGATCGCCCGTATCTCGTCTCGCACGGGAGGCAGCTTCCCATCACAATCTTTACGCCGTATCCGAAGTTTGACTACAACGCGCTGCAGGTAGGCATCACCCGGCCGTTGACAGATGGGCTGTTACTCAAGGGTCACTACACCTTTAGCAGCACCTGGTCGCGTGGCACCAGCCTCGATGGCTCGGTGTACGACGCCGGCCCCCAGTATGAGCTCCCGACGCCGGAAGGGCAGGAGCGTAACTGGATGCGCGCGGGCGGCAGCCGGCCCCACACGCTCACGATGTCCTTCGTCTACCAGCTGCCGTGGCAAGGCACGGGATTCCGCCAGAATCTTGTAAAGACGCTCGTGAGTGACTGGCAGATCAACGGTATTTTCACGGCCTTCAGCGGGACGCCGTTCACTGTCACCGCCGACGACACGACGCTGAATACGCCGGGCAACTTGCAGACGGCCGACCTGGTCGGCGCGGTCACCAAGATCGGCGACATTGGCGCCGACGGCGCCCACTATGATCCCAGCGCGTGGGCGCAGCCGGAGGGCGTGCGGTTCGGGAATACGCTGCCGAACCAGTTCCGTGGTCCTGGCGGCTGGAACCTCGACTTTTCGGTATTCCGTACCTTCCCGCTCGGCGGGACGCACCGGCTCGAAGCGCGGATCGAAGCAACGAACGTGACGGACACACCGAAGTTTGGCGATCCAACGAGCGACCTGACGAGCGGCGACTTCATGCACGTCTTCAGCCTGAACAATGCGTTTGCCGAGCGGCAGGTCGGGCTCGCGCTTCGCTACAGCTTCTAATGGCTTGGAGCGGCGCGGGCCCAGGATTTTCGCCTGCTGCGACCAGAATGGTAGGCTTTGCGACCGCAGTGCATAGACAGCGCTGCCATTCTTCCCGTAAAAGAGGACTCCTAACCAGCCGCGCTCATAGCAGTGGCGCTTGGAGGGAGGGGAGCACGTGGCCAATCTTCGAGAGAAGTCGCCGGCACGACGAGTGACCGGCCTGTCGCGACGGGACCTGGGCCGCCTCGCCGGCCTCTTTGCCATCGGCGGCGGCGTATCATCGCGACCCCTGTCGGCGGCCGAGCGTGCCGCTCCCGGCCTCGAGCGCGTCGCGGACGCCGGGCCGAATCTGTACCGCGATCTTGGAGTCCGACCGCTCATCAACTGTCGCGGAACGGTGACGGTCATCGGCGGATCGATCGAGCTGCCGGAGGTCCGCGCCGCAAAGAGCCTGGCGAACCAGCAGCACGTCCAGCTCGATGAGCTCAGGGAGGCGGCTGGCAAGCGCCTCGCCGAGCTGACGGGCGCCGAGTGGGGGATGGTCAGCGCCGGGTGTGCGGCAGCCATGTCTCACGCCACGGCCGCGTGCGTCGCCGGCGGCAACCCCGACCTGCACGTCCGCATTCCAGACCTCACCGGCTTCCCGAAAGACGAGGTGATCATCCCGGGCCACTCGCGCAACGTCTACGACGCGGCGATTCGCGCCGTCGGCGTCAAGGTGATCGAGGTCGACACGCCCGACGAGCTGCGCCAGGCCATCGGCCCCAAGACGGCGGTGATCTACATCTTCGCGAACTCGCGGAACGAGACCGGACCGATGTCGCTCGAAGCGGTCTCGAGCGTTGCGGGCCCGCATGGCGTTCCCGTGCTCGTGGATGCGGCGGCGGAGGTTCTCACGATTCCCAATGTCCATCTGCAACGCGGCGCGACGCTCGTGTGCTATAGCGGCGGCAAGATCATCCGCGGGCCCCAGAGCGCCGGCCTCCTCCTGGGCCGTAAAGACCTGGTCCAGGCGGCCTGGATTCACAGCGCACCGCATCACGGTTACGCGCGGGCGATGAAGGTGGGCCGCGAGGAAGTGATTGGCATGGTCGTCGCCGTCGAGAGCTGGGTGAAGCGAGATCACGACGCCGAGTGGGAGGAATGGGTTGCCCGGGCGGAGCACATTGCCAGCGCTGTGTCCCGAATTTCCGGGGTGACGACGTTGGTCGGTCGCGAGGCGGGCGGGCGGAGCAATCGTAGCCCGCGCGTCACCATTCGATGGGACTCCGCGACGCTCGGTATCACGGGTGAGGAGGTTGTCCGTATCCTCGACACGACCGAGCCGCGCATCGCGCTTGGCGGCGGCGGTGGCGGAAGGAACACTCAGGGCGAGCCAGGAGACACCGGCATCTCGCTCGGCATGTCCATGATGGCGCCGGGCGATGAGAAGATCGTCGCAGAGCGCGTCCATCAAGTGCTGTCCACCAAGCACACGCCAAGACAGGCCGAGCCTCCCAAGCCGCCGGTCGCGGATCTGTCCGGGCAATGGGTGGTCGAGATTCGCTACACGGCCAGCACCGCCGTCCATGCCGTCCACCTGCAACAGAACGGCAACCGCCTGGAGGGGCGCCATCACGGTAACTTCATCGCCCGCGACATTTCCGGGACCATCGACGGCGACAGCGTGTCGCTCGCGAGCACGGTCACCGAGCGCCACGGCGATGCCTTGCGCTACCGCTTCACCGGCACGATCGCGGGGGACGTCATGTCGGGCACGCTCGACATGGGTGAGTACCTCGAGGCCACCTGGACGGCCCGTCGCCATGTGTTCGGCCAACCGAGTTGACTTGTCACGGGTACAGCGGAGGGATAAATGAATCGTCAGATGTTGAGACGTGCGGGCATGGGGCTCCTGGCTCTCGCCTTGGCCGCCCGTGGCGACGCCCAGACCGGTTATGACTTCCTCCTCGAAGGCGGGCACGTCATCGATCCGCGGAACGGGATCAGCGCGGTGCGCGACGTTGCCATCAAGGATGGCAAGATCGCCGCCGTCGCGCCGGATATCCCGGCCTCGGAAGCGCTGAAGCGCGTTGATGCGTCTGGCCTCTACGTCACGCCCGGCCTGGTCGACATCCACGTTCACGCGTATCCCGGGGAGGGGACGACGTACTCCAGGGGATTCCGCAGCGTGTATCCGGACGGCTTCACCGTGCGGAGCTGCGTCACGACGGTGGCGGATGCCGGGAGCTCCGGGTGGCGCAACTTCGACGATTTCAAGAGCCGCATCATCGATCAATCGAAGACGCGCGTGGTCGCGTTCCTCAACATCGTGGGCGCCGGCATGGCCGGCGACGCCGAGCAGAACGTCGCAGACATGGAGGTCGAGCCCACCGCAGACACGGCGATGAAGCACAAGGGCGTCATCGTCGGCATCAAGAGCGCGCACTTCAGCGGGCCCGACTGGACGCCTTACGAGCGAGCCGAGGAGGTGGGGCGCCTCGCCGACATCCCCGTCATGGTGGACTTCGGCAGCGCTCGCGTGCGAACGATTGCGGAGCTGTTCACGAAGCACTTCCGGCCGGGAGACATCTACACGCACGCGTACGCGGGCGGCGGGCGCGGAGAGATCATCGACGGCAAGGTGAATCCGGCTATTTTCGTGGCCCAGAAGAAGGGCATCATCTTCGACATCGGCCACGGCGGCTCGAGCTTCACGTTTCGAACGGCGGCTCAGGCGTTCAAGGAGGGCTACTATCCCGATTCCCTCTCCACCGACCTGCACATCGGCAGCATGAACGCCGCCATGAAGGACATGTTGAACGTCATGAGCAAATTCCTTGCGCTCGGTATGTCGCTCGACGATGTGATTGTTCGCTCGACGTGGAATCCGGCACGGGAGATCAAGCTCGAACAGCTTGGCAACCTCGCGGTTGGCTCACCGGCCGACGTTGCCGTGCTGCGGCTGGAGAAAGGCACGTTCGGGTTCGTCGGTCCGCGCGGCGGGCGGCTGGACGGGACCGAGCGGCTTGGGTGCGAGATGACGCTGCGCGACGGCAAGGTGGTATACGACCTCAACGGAATGACGAGGGAGCGGTGGGATACGATGGCGCCCGACGAGAGGGGCGGCGATCCGCGCTGGGATGGCATCTCCCCCGCGCGTCCTCGCCCGCCGACGTCGAGCCGATGAGAGGCCGCGTCGACCTCGCGCTCGTCGGCCTCGGGATCCTTCTCTCGGTGATCCTGCTCGCGCGGAGGCCGGCGGACGCGGCGGCAGGTCGGTTACCAGCATGTGCGGCTCGATCCGGTCGCTCGGACCGTGCGCTTCGAGCAGGCGGGAATGGAGCTCGATCCAGGTGGCATCGGGAAAGGCTATGCCATCGACCGCATGGTCGGGGTGCTGAAGCGGCACGGCGTGGCCATCGCGCTTCTCTCGGCGTCGGGCAGCAGTATCTACGGCATGGGAGCTCCGCCGAACGAGCCCGGTGGCTGGAAGGTGACGATTCGCGCAGCGCGCAACCCGCGAGCAGCCGCCGCGGAGGTGCTGCTCGAGGACATGTCGATCTCGACCTCCGGCGGCTACGAGAAGTTCTTCTGGGCCGATGACCGAGCCTATTCGCATATCATCGACCCGCGCACCGGCCGTCCGGCGCGCGGCGCATCCGCAGTGTCCGTGCTCGCGCCCCGCACGATCGACAGCGAGGCATGGACGAAACCGTATTTCGTGAATGGGCGTGCGGACTTTCGCGTGTTCTTCTGCGAAGATGCGCCCGACGAGACCTGCACGTGGATTCAATGAGAAGAAACCTTCATCCAACCAATGGCGTTGCGGCATGGCTCGTGCTGGCCGCTTGCCTCCTCCCGGTCATCGCGCTCGGGCAGGCCGGCGAGCAGAGCGGCGACATGCTCGTGTACTTCGGCACGTATACGCGCGAGAAGAGCAAGGGTATCTATGTCTCTCGCCTCGACCTCGCCTCCGGGGCGCTGACGAGGCCGGAGCTGGCCGCGGAGACCTCCAACCCCAGCTACCTCGCCGTCCATCCGAGCGGCAACTTCCTCTACGCGGCCAACGAGGTTCGCACGTTCGAAGGGAAGGAAAGCGGATCGGTGAGCGCCTTCGCGATCGACCGGAAGACCGGCAAGCTGACGGCGCTGAATCAGCAGTCGAGCGTGGGAGGCGGTCCCGTGTATGTCGTGGTGGACAAGACAGGCCGCAGCGTCTTGGTCTCGAACTACGGCGGCGGGAGCGTAGCGGCGCTGCCGATCGGCGCGGATGGCGCGCTCGAGCCGGCGTCCGCTTTCGTGCAACACACGGGATCGAGCGTGAACCCCGAGCGGCAGAAGGGACCGCGCGCTCACTCGATCAATTTGGATCCCGGCAACCACTTTGCCTACGCGGCCGATCTCGGACTCGACAAAGTGCTGATCTATCGCTTCGATCCGAAGGCGGGTTCGCTGATCGCCAGTGATCCACCGTTTGCCACCGTGAAGCCAGGCGCAGGACCGCGCCATTTCGCCTTTCATCCGAGCGGCCGCTTCGCCTACGTGATCAACGAGATCGACGTCACGCTCACGGCGTTCAGCGCTAATCCAGGGACGGGCGCGCTGACAGAGCTGGAGACGGTCTCGACGTTGCCGTCGGGGCAGTCCGCGCAGCCAGACTTCAGCACCGCCGACGTGCAGGTGCACCCTTCGGGCAAGTTCCTCTACGGCTCGAATCGAGGCCACGACAGCATTGTCGTGTTCGCGATCGATCAGAAGACAGGCCGTCTCACCTACGGGGAGAACGAGCCGACGCAGGGGAGCACGCCGCGCGGATTCGGCATCGATCCTACCGGCACGTATCTGCTCGCGGCCAATCAGCGGTCTGATTCAGTGGTCGTCTTCCGCATCGACCAGCAATCCGGGCAGCTCGCGCCAACCGGACACACCGTTCAGCTCGGTACGCCGGTGTGCGTGAAGTTCGTGGAGGGCGATGGTCGCGAAGGCTCCGCCGCGAAGTGACGGTGTGATAATGTCGCCCTCCATCGACACGACCCCAGGCTCCCGCCCACCAGAGGAGGCTCGACATGCACTCGTCCTCGCGACTGTCGCGACGGCGCTTCATCACCGCCGCCGCTGCCGGCACGGCAATCGTTTGGGTTCCCTCGGCGCCGCGCGGCTACACCGGTGCCGAGCTGCGGCAAAAGGCGGCCGAGGGCACGCTGTCTGGCGTCTCGAAGTGGGATCTGGACACGCCAGCGCTCTGCGTCGATCTCGACACGCTGGAGAAGAACATCGCGGTCATGCGCGAGCGGCTCGCGGCGGCGAAGATTGAGAGCCGGCCACACGCGAAGACGCACAAATGCCCGGCGATCGCCAAGCTGCAGCTCGCCGGCGGCTCGATTGGCATTTGCGCGGCAAAGGTGAGCGAGGCGGAGGTCTTCGCCGCGAACGGGATCGACAGGATCCTGATGACGACGGCAAACGTCACGCCGGTGAAGATTCGCCGCGCGATGCAGATCCGCAAGACGACACCCCAGTTCATCCAGGCGGTGGATCATCCGACGAACGCACGGGATCTCTCCGACGCCGCCCGGGAGGCCGGCGTCGTTGCCGACGTCGTCATCGACGTTGCCGTCGGCACGCGCACCGGCGTTCCGGCCGGTGAGCAGGCGCTCGCGTTGGCGCGCCTCGTCGACTCGCTGCCAAACCTCACCCTTCGCGGGATGATCAGCTATGACGGCGGAGCGCAGCACATCAAGGGATTCGCAAAGCGGCGGACGGAGGCGCTCCAGCGCTACGAGGCGTCGATCGAGACGTTCAATCGGATGAAGCAGGCCGGGCTCAATACAGAGATCTTCAGCGGTGGCGGCACCGGCACCTACAACATCATGCACGAAGCGCCGGGCCTGACCGACGTTCAGGTGGGCAGCTACGTCTTCATGGACTGCCAGTACATCGAGATTGGATCGCAGGCCAACGAGGAGCGGTTCGACGACTTCCTCCCGTCGTTGACGGTGCTGTGCACCGTCCTCAACGCGTACTTCCCGGGCTCGCTGACCACGGACGCTGGCGTGAAGGCGCTCACCTTGAACAAGCCGGGACCGTGGGTGATTGGGGAGGAGGGGTTTGCCTACAGCGCCGGCTCGGACGAGTTCGGGTCGATCCGCTACGAGACGGCCAATCGCCAGTACGAGGTGGGCGACGAGCTCGAGCTGGTCGTGCCCCATTGCGATCCGGTGGTCAACGAGTACGACCAGATCTACGCGATCCGAAAGGATCGCGTGGAAGCAGTCTGGCCGATTGCCGCGCGGGGGCGCTCGCAGTAGGCCCTAATCAAACCGCTCTAACATCGGCGGCGACGAAACAGGTGACCCTTCAGCATAGCTGTTGACAGGCTACAGCTGTGGCCTTATCCTACATCTGTAGCGACGCAACATGTCTGATCCCAAGACTGATGTGCCGTATGGCACGCTGGATTTGCTGGTGCTCAAGACCCTCGAAGCCATGGGGCCGATGAACGGCTACCGGCTGGCGCGACGGATCGAGCAAGTCTCCGAGAATCTCCTGCGCCTCAACCAGGGCTCGATCTATCCGGCCTTGCTGCGCCTGCAGCAGAAGGGCTGGATTCGTACCCAGTGGGGAGTCTCCGAGACGAAGCGCCGGGTCAAGATCTACTCGCTCACGAAGACTGGCGCCACGCACCTTCGGACGGAGGTGGCGAATTGGGAACGCACCACGGCCATGGTTGCCAGATTCCTCGAGTCGCTGTCATGAGACTGCGCACGATTCTCGCACGGATGCTGAGCCTCCTGCGGAGGAAGCAGGTCGAGGACGAGCTGGTCGAGGAGATCCGCGCGCATCTCGAGCAAGCGGAACAGGACAACCTGCGGGCCGGCATGCCCGCCGAGGAGGCGCGCCGCGCCGCACGGCGCAGCTTCGGGGGCGTGGAGCAGGTGAAGGAGGCGCATGGGGATGTCGGGGGCTTTCCCGTGCTGAGAGATGGCGCGCAGGATGTCCGGCTGGCGATCCGAGCCATGCGGAGGCAGCCTGGCTTCGCCACGGTGGTCGTCGTCACGCTTGCGCTCGGCATTGGCGGCAGCACGCTGATCTTCAGCCTCGCGCATGGCGGCTCGGTGCATCGCCGACGCTTGACTTATTCCTTCATAGGAATATGATCGGGAACGTGCCGCGT
>WHTT01000124.1 GCA_009377605.1 Luteitalea sp. | reverse complement strand
ACCAGTTGTTACTATTCGACTTTTAACCGGACAGTAGTGGGGCTGTCCCCGTTTTACGAAAGATGTAAAACGAGGGCTGTCCCCGTTTTCACTTCTTCGTCTTCAGCTGCTGGAAGAGCTCGAGCTCCTTTGCCGCCAGTGCCCGCTGGCCGGTGTTCTGGTACGCACGCGCGAGGCGATAATGCGCTTGGGCATGGTCCGGCTCCAGTTGGACGGCCTGGCGCAGCGCCTCAATCGCCTCCGCGTGCCGGCCCTGGTCCCCGTAAAGCGTGCCGAGCTGTAGAAAAGCCTTCGAGAGCTTGGCGTCAAGAGAGACCGCGCGCTTCAGGTGCTTCTCAATCTGCTGCAGATCGACCGACGCGGTCGGGCCGCGCTCACCCTTCCACAGACTCATCGCGTAGTAATAATGTGCAAGAGCGTTGGTGGGCTGCACCTCGACGAAACGCGCCAGCCGCTCGGTGACCTCCTCGCCGAGCTCTGGAGCGACGCCGTACATCTCTCCTAGGAACTGGTACGGTCGCGGATCCGACGGCGCAAGGTCTGCCGCAGCGCAGAGCGACTTCACGGCATCGTCGTACTTCCCACGTGAGTACTGGCCGATCCCCAAGCCAACGTAAAGCCGCGCGGAACGAGGATAGCGCTCGGTCGCGGTGTCGAAGACTTTGATGGCATCGTCGTATGCCTGTAGCTGCAGCAAGCTGTTGCCGAAATCGAATAGGTGCTTCTCGCTGGGATCGCGCTGCGCTGCGCGCTGATACGCCTTGGCCGCGTCCGTGAGCTTCCCGGCTCCTTCCTCGATGCTTCCCAAGAGGTTGTGGAGCTCGGCCGTCTCCTTCAGCCGAAGCATCGCCTCGATCTGCTGGCGCGCTTCCGGAACCCGATCGAGCTGCAGGTAGGCCAGCGCCAAGTCATAGCCGTTGACATAGTGCGACGGGTCGATCGCGCGCGCTTTCTCGAGATGGGGAATCGCCAGCGCGAGCTGTTGCTGCTGGATATAGAACTCTCCGAGATTGTGATGTGCGTCGAAGCTGTCAGGAGTATGACGCACGGCCTCTTCCAGCCCACGCTCGACGTCCCGTGCGCTCGCTGGCTGCCCGGCGATAGACGCCGCCTCCGATGACAGCGCCTGGGCCGCCGCTCCGGCTGCTTCCAGCCACAGGGCCAGGGCAATAGCAAGAAGGACAACGCCACCGCGGAAGGTGCTCACGCAAGCTCCAACTCGTGTAGCCGCTATCTTAGCAGCTACTCCTCGCGGAGAACCTGCATCGGCTCGACCAGCGCGGCCCGCACGGCGGGAACGAGTGCGGCCAGCGCGGCAACGGCCAGCACGAGCCCAACCACGGTGGAAAGTGTGACCGGGTCGGATGGAGAGACGCCGTACAGCATTCCTGCCAGCAGTCGTGTGAATGCGAAGGACAGCGCGAGGCCGCACAGGCAGGCCAGGCCGACGACCTTCAGGCCTTGCTTTAGGAATTGCTCGATGATGTCGCGCCGGCGTGCGCCAAGCGCCAGGCGCAAGCCGACCTCGCGACGGCGAAGGCTCACGATGTAGCTAAGAGTGCCGTAGAGCCCGACACACGCCAGCGCCAGCGCCGTCATCGCGAAGAACACCAGCAGCATGGTGCGCAGGCGATTCTCGGTGAATGCCTCGTCAATTCGCTCCTCGAGCGGCGCGATGTCGTAGACGGAACGTAGCGGCTCGAGCTCTTTCATCTTTAGGCGCACGGCCTGCGCGATGGCCAGAGGCTCGGCACTCGTTCGCACGAGGAAGTACGGTGTCGGGTCCGGAGCGTTGAGGCAGCGATACACGGTGGGACCCGGATCGCGATCGAGGCCTCGTTCTCTCGCATCCGCGACCACGCCGACGATACGGTTGGGCGGCAAGGTGCTGTCGAGCTGCCCGAGATGCAGGCCGATGGGCGAAGGCCAATCCGAGAGATAGCGGCGTGCGAACGCCCGGTTGACCATCATTTCACCGTCTTCAGCGTTGAGGCTTCGCCAGCCGCGGCACAGCTCCCCCTCCAGCACGGGAATCCGCATCGTCGCGAAGTAGTGGGGAGAGACAAACCGCGCTTCGGTCACCATGCGGTGCGCGGTGTCGCCCCGTGCCTCGACGAGCTCAAAGGTCGCCTCAAAGTTGGTCGGGACCCCAGGCAGCGACAATCCGGTAGCGGCAGCCGCGTCCACTCCTGGCAAAGCACGCAGCTCTTTGATCGTGTGATCGATGCGTTGGATGAGACGCTCATATTCAGCTGTCTCGGCCCATGTCGCGCTGACGCGAAAGCTGAGGACATGGCCGGTCTCGAATCCCGGATCGACGCGCCAGAGCTCCTGGAAGCTGCGGACGAGCAGTCCGGCACCAACGAGCAGCAGGACGGAGAGCGTCACTTGCGCGCCGACGAGCAGCCACTGCAGCCTGTTGCGTGTCGAGACGTGCGCGCGGCCCGCCTCGCCCAGCCTGCCCGCGATGCCGCGGCGCGCCGTCCGGATGGCCGGAAGCAGGCCGCAGAGCACGGCCACGGTCACTGCGCTGGCAAGGGTATACAGGAGGATCCGACCATCGAGCGCGATCTCGTCCGCTCTAGGCAGATCGAGCGCTGCGGCGCGAAACGCTGCCAACGCTCCGGCAGCGCCCAGCAATCCGACGCCGGCTCCAGCCAGCGCCAGCACAGCCGCTTCGGTCAATATCTGAGCTGCGACCGCCGTACGGGTCGCGCCGAGCGATAGGCGAATCGAGATCTCCTGCTGACGATGGGCCGCGCGCGACAGCAGCAAGGCGGCAATGTTAGTGCACGTGATGAACAGGAGCACGGAGACAGCGCCGAAGAGCAACCAGAGCGAGGAGCGCACGTCGCCGACGGCAGTCTCTTTGAGCGGCGTCACCTGGACGCCGATCTTGGCGTCGGTGTCGGGATATTGCTCTCCCAGCGCCTTCTGTACGGCAGCAAGGTCGTCGCGCGCCTGTTTCAATGTGACACTCGGTTTCAGACGACCGACACCGAGGTACCACATGGCGTACCTGACCTGCGAGAGCTTGGTCCCCATCTGACCGGGGAACCACAGATCCACATCCCGGTCGGGAAACAGGACCGAGGCCGGCATGACGCCCACGATCGGGAACACGTCGCTTCCGATACGCACGGTCTTGTCGAGCACGTGCGGATCCGCGCCGAGCCGGACGCGCCAATAGCGGTCCCTAATCAGGACTGCCCTGGGACCTCCCTCTGTGTGCTCCGCCGCAATGACGCCTCTTCCTCGTGCGGGAGCAACGCCCCAGACCTCGAGAAATCGAGGCGTCACCCAGGCGCGCCTGACGCTCTCCGGCAGATCGCCAGATGTCTCGGACACATCCTCCATGTAGTAACCGGTAATCGCCTCGAACGTTGAATTGAGCTGGTTCCACTCTTTCAGGCGCACTGGAGCAATATTGGTCACCGACGTCCGCCCCTGCGTTTGACGAAGCTGCACGAGACGGTCGCCATCAGGGAACGGCAGCGGTCGCAACAGCACGGCGTCGAGCGCCGAGAACACCGCACTGTTCGCGCCGATGCCCAGCGCGAGCGTCAACACAACCGTCGCCGTGAACCCGGGCGTCCGGGCCAGCGCGCGGACGGCGTCGCGACCATTGCGGCGAAGGCCGTCCACCCAGCCTGCGACGTCGACGTCGCGGGTGCGCTCAGCCTGGACGGTCGGGTTGCCAAACTGTCTGCGCGCGCGTCGCATCGCCTCTTCGGCGCTCAGACCTTCGGCGCGCAGTTGGTCGGCACGTTCGGCAATGTGGAAGGAGAGCTCTCGGTCGATATCGCGCTCGGTCCGGCCGGCGCGTCACGCATTCGACAGACGTCGAAGCCAGGACATCGTTAGAACCCCAAGCTACCTATACCTATCTAGCTTGGCCTTGATACTAACAGCCCTCGTTTCGTCGATCAATGTTAACGTTCGGGCTCGAAGCTCGTCTTTGTCGTACAGGCGGTTGTCGCCGGAGGAGATCCAGAATGAGAAGGCGTATTCCCGCGTTGGTCGTCTTGTTCTTCTTCGCCGGGGCTGTCCCGTTGCAGGCCCGCGCAGAGAAGAATGTCGTCTACGGGATGTATTCCGGCCTGGCGCTTCTGATGGACATCTACTATCCAGAGAAGGCCAACGGCTACGGCGTGATCCTCATCGCAGGAAGCGGATGGCACATGCCTCTTGCGTACCACGCAGGGGCTCTCAAGGACAGGGTGGAGGGCCAGGATGTTCTCCGCACGCTCACCGAGGCTGGGTACACCGTCTTCACCATCAATCACCGCGCTGCGCCGCGCTTTCGCTATCCCGACGCCGTGGAGGACGCGCGGCGCGCCGTCCGATTCATTCGTCACCACGCTCGGGAATACAGTATCGATCCGGAGCAGATTGGCGGCATTGGCGGCTCTTCCGGCGGGCATCTGGTCAGCATGCTCGGCACGTTGGACGATCAGAGCGACCCCAACGATCCAGATCTGGTCAACCGCCAGAGCTCCAGACTGCGATGTGTTGTCACCCTAGCGGCCCCATCGGACTTGTCGAGGATCAAGACGGAAGCAGGGCTCATGGCGGTGACTTCTTTTGTCGGTGTTCCACTGCGGAGCAGAAATCCCAAAGCTGAGGAGTACAAGAAGTACGCAGCAGCCTCCCCTCTAACGCATGTCTCCGCGGATGACGCCCCCTTCCTCTTGCTCCATGGCGATGCCGACAAAACAGTGCCGTTCGAACAATCAGAGCTGATGAGAGCCGCGCTCGAGAGGGCAGGCGTGGAAGTCAAACTGGTTCGCATCTCTGGGGGCGGCCACGGCGCAAACTTCGAAGGCGCAACGAATCCGCCCGATTTCCTGGGAGAGATGGTGGGCTGGCTGGACCGTCACCTCGGTGTCTCGGTAAGCTCGGACCAGGCCAAATGAGCTGGAGACGGTTCCATGAGAGCCTACGTGATGACCAGCGGGTCGGTCTTCGGTCTGCTCGTTCTGGCGCATGCCTGGCGGGTCGCTGAGGAAGGGACACATCTACTACGGGACGCTTCGTACGTTCTCATCACGGCTGGCGCCGCGGCTCTGTGCTTGTGGGCTTGGCGCGTGCTCAGGCTCAGATGACACGACGCCTCTTCCTTGCCACAGGGCTCGTGGCGTTGCGTCTGCTGTTGCCACTTCGTGGGACGGCAGACGAGCGAGCAGACGAGGAGCGCCTCTGCTTCCAGACCCACGCGCCGTGGACGCCGCGGACCAATCTCAACGCGGACGTGGCCATCGTCTACGGCATCGACCCAACGCTGCCTGAGCGGATGGATAGTTGGCGGCGCCGCGGATATCGGATCCACGTGATGACCGGCGTCGCGTGGGGCGAATACCAGGACTACTTGGAGGGGCGCTACGACGGCGCCCGGCACTGGGACGAGGCGCAAACCGAACGGGATGGAACCAGGATCATGCACGGCAGCAGCACGGATGTGCCGTACATGTCACCGACCGAGCGATACGGCCAGTTCCTGACCGCCGGCGTGAAGCGCGCGCTCGATGCAGGCGCCGAAGCCATCCACCTCGAAGAGCCGGAATTCTGGGCGCGCGCGGGGTACGAACCGAGCTTTCAACGCGAGTGGCAAGCCTATTACGGCGACCCGTGGCAACCGCCGCACTCCTCGCATGACGCGCAATATCGGGCCTCCAAGCTGAAATACGTGCTCTACCAGCGGGCGCTCAGGCAAGTCCTCGACTTCGTGCGCGCATACGGTCATGCGCATCAGCGAAGAATCCGCAGCTACGTGCCGACGCACTCGCTCATCAACTACGCCCATTGGCGAATCGTCAGCCCTGAATCGTCGCTGCTCGCGCTGGGCGTCGACGGCTACATCGCGCAGGTCTGGACCGGCACGGCGCGAACGCCAAACGTCTACGAAGGACGCCGGCAGGAACGTACTTTCGAGACGGCATTTCTCGAATATGGCGCCATGCAGAACCTCGTTCGCGCGTCCGGGCGGCGCATCTGGTACCTCAACGACCCCATCGAGGATCATCCCGATCGCTCCTGGAGCGACTACCGGCGCAACTGGGAGAGCACGCTGGTGGCGTCACTCCTCCACCCGGACGTGTGGCACTACGAGATCATGCCGTGGCCGGATCGCGTGTTCGCTGGCTCGTACCCCGCCGTGGAACCGTCGGAAGGCAAGGCAGCGACGGCGGTAGAGCGCGTGCGCATCCCCAAGGCATATGAAACCGAGCTGCAGGCGGTGATTCACGCGCTGGGCGAGATGAAGCAGCCTGCCGATCGTGTCCGGTGGGACGCGAGCGGGACCGAGCGCGTCGGCGTGCTGGTGTCCGACACGATGATGTTCCAGCGGGCCGATCCGGAGCCCTCCGATGAACACCTCGGCTCGTTCTACGGCCTCGCAATGCCGCTTCTCAAGCGCGGCCTCCCCGTCGAGCCGGTTCAAATCGAGAACGTCACCCAACCCGGGTTCCTGAGCCGCTACGCCCTGCTGCTGCTCACTTACGAGGGGCAGAAGCCCTCGTCTCCAGAGATCCACGACGCCCTGACACGGTGGGTGTGGGACGGGGCGGCCCTTGTCGTAATCGACGATGATCGCGATCCGTACAACGCCGTGCGCGAATGGTGGAACGTCCCGCCATACGCGTACACCACACCGCGCCACCACCTGTTCCGTGCGCTGGGGCTCCGATCCCACGCCACGGGGCTTCACCGCGCAGGTCGAGGTGCGATCGTACGGGCATCCCTGTCGCCAGCGTCATTGACGTACATGGCAGACGGCGGGGGCCGGGTGCGCGGCCTCGCACGCCAGGCGGCAGCGGCGGTGAAGTTGGCCTGGAAGGAATCAAATGCCCTGGTCCTGCGCCGTGGTCCCTACCTCGTCGGCGCCGGCCTGTCGGAGTCCGTTCCCGGCGCCGAGCCTCTGACCCTGAAGGGACGATACATCGACCTCTTCGACGCAACGCTCCCGGTGATTGAGTCCGTCACGCTTGCGCCCAACAAGCGCGCACTGCTGTTCGACCTCGACGCGGTTACGGGAGACACGCCTCAGGTAGTCGCCGCTGCGTGCCGCGTCCGGAACGAACAGGCAACGCCCAACAGCATCCGCTTCGTCGCCGATGGCATTGCAGACACGGAAGGAGTCGTGCGAATTCTCGCGCCGCACAGCCCCTCGTCCGTCACGATTGGCGGGAAGCCGGCGCAACGGGATAGTGTTGACTTCTCCCACGGGACGGCGCGCCTGCGGTTCCCGAACTCGGTCGATGGCGTCGTCGTCGAGGCAAGGTGCGTCGCACGCCGCGCGGCTCGACAGCATATTGACTACTCTTTTGTGGCCGCGAGGCGCTAATCCCACACTCTTGATGTCTGCGTGGTGTTCCTCCTGCTCAGAGCGCCCTCGACGAGGCGCCTCTTCGATGTGACGCGCGCGTACGGCTTCTTCACGTACGGAGCTCCGAAGCGCTAGGATGTAGGCTTCCGTCGTAAGTCGACCCGCCGGTACGGAAGGTCACCCAACCGCAGCGCCGTGGGGCGTCTGGTAAGGAGCTCGGTATGAAGCCCGATGAGTTCTTCGACTTCGCGAAGAAACACGATGCAGAAATGGTGGATTTGAAGTTTGCCGATCTGCTTGGCACGTGGCAGCACTGTTCGTTCCCTATCGACACCTGGAAGACGAGCACATTCGAGGATGGGCTCGGCTTCGATGGCTCCTCCATCCGCGGCTGGATGGGGATCCACGAGTCCGACATGTTGGCGATTCCGGACCCCTCGACGACGTGTCTAGATCCCTTCTTCCAGAGGCCGACCGTAAGCGTGATTGCCGACATCGTCGACCCGGTCACGCACGAGGAGTTTACTCGTGATCCGCGTCACATCGCACGGAAGGCGCAAGCGCATCTGCTGGAGACCGGCATCGCCGACGTGTGTTACATCGGGCCCGAGCCGGAGTTCTTCATCTTCGACGAGGTGAAGTACGAACAGAACCAGCACCGGGGCTATTACGAGATCGACTCGGTCGAGGGCGCCTGGAACACGGCGCGCATCGAGGAGCCCAACCTGGGCTACAAGCCGAGCTTCAAGGGCGGCTACTTTCCTGTGAGTCCCAGCGACACGTACCACGACTTGCGTGGCGCGATGGTGTACGAGATGCGCAAGATTGGCATCGTTGTCGAGGCACACCACCATGAGGTCGCAACCGGCGGGCAGAGCGAGATCGACATGCAGTACGCACCGCTGCTGCGGATGGCCGATCAGTTCATGTGGTACAAGTATATCTGCAAGAACGTCGGCCGCCGTCACGGCAAGACCGTCACATTCATGCCGAAGCCGATCTTCGAAGACAACGGCAGCGGCATGCACACGCACATCTCGCTGTGGAAAGGGAAGCAGCCGCTCTTTGCTGGCGACAAGTATGCAGCGCTGAGCGACCTCGCGCTCCATGCGGCCGGCGGCCTGCTGAAGCACGCGCCGGCCATTCTCGCCTTCGCCGCGCCGACCACCAATTCGTATCGCCGACTCGTGCCTGGATTCGAAGCGCCGGTCAACCTCGCGCTCTCGGCGCGCAATCGCTCGGCAGCGATCCGGATCCCGATGTACTCGAAGAACCCAAAGGCACGGCGGCTGGAGTTCCGTTGCCCCGACCCGAGCTGCAACGGATACCTGGCGTGGTCGGCGATGCTGATGGCCGTACTCGACGGCATCCAGAACAAGATCGAACCGGGCGAGCCGCTCGATCGCGACATCTACGAGATGACCCAGGAGGAGCTCGCAAGCACACGTAAGACACCTGGCTCGCTCGACGAGGCACTGCTGGCGCTCGAGCAGGACCATGCGTTCCTGACCAAGGGGGACGTCTTCACCGACGACCTCATCAGCACCTGGATCAGCTACAAGCGCCAGAACGAGATCGACCCGCTGCGGTTGCGGCCGCACCCGCACGAGTTCTTCTTGTATTACGACAATTGAGGACTCGCGCGGGGCCTGAGTAGTGGTCAGTGGTCAGTGGTCAGTCGATGGGCCAGCATCCGGGGGCTGACGGCTGAATCTTGGCTTCATTGCGACGTAGGCCTCCGCGCCCTCGCCAACCGGCTGATCACCGGCCACTGACCACTGCCGTTTGTCCGGCTCTGGTCCCGTTCGTCCCCGCTTCGTTGGCGTCGCGATAGCACTCGCGCGATCCTCGGCTTCGTCGATGGCCAGGGAGGATCGCATGACACCAAATCGCAGCACCGCCAACCGCACGCGCCTACGGCAAGCGACGTGGTTGGCGATTGTAATCGCCACCACCGCGCTCGTTGCACGACCAGGGATCGGGAATCAGGAAGCGCGAAACGGGGAACGGGAGACCGGAGCTGACCAGTGGCCGGCGTACGGCGGTGATTCCGGCGGTACGCGCTACTCGGCGCTCGCGCAGGTCACGCCAGAGAACGTCGAGACCCTACGAGTCGCCTGGACCTACCGGACGGGCGAGCTCGGCCAGGATGCGGAATCCGGGGCGTCGCTGACGTTCGAGGCCACGCCCATTCACTTCGACGGACGTCTCTATCTGAGCACGTCCTACGCGAAAGTCATCGCGCTCGACCCGGCAACCGGCGCCGAGCTGTGGACCTTCGATGCGAAGGTGGACCGTAGCGCGGATTATTCCGAGGTCACCTCTCGCGGAGTCTCGTCATGGCGCGATCCACGGGCGCAACCCGGGGCAGCTTGCGCTGCTCGCATCCTCCTCGGGACGATCGATGCCCGTCTGATCGCCCTCGATGCCCGCTCGGGGCAGCCGTGCGCCGGCTTCGGCACGAACGGGCAGGTCAGTCTCACGCAGGGTGTCCACGCGCCCAGCCCTGGCGACTACCAGGTCACCTCGCCTCCCGCCATCCTCAACGATCTCGTCATCGTCGGCTCTTCGATCGGCGACAACTGGAACGTCGACACTGGCAGCGGCGTCGTCCGCGCGTACGACGCGCGGAACGGCACGTTGCGCTGGAGCTGGCGGCCAATTGCGCGCGACACCGCCCGCGACGGGAAGGTCGGTGCCGCCAACGCATGGTCCATCATCTCGGTCGACCCAGAGCGCGACTTGGTCTTCGTGCCGACGACCAGCCCGAGCCCCGACTTCTACGGCGGCCTGCGCCCAGGCACGAATGCGGATGCAAGCTCTGTCGTCGCGCTCCGCGGCTCGAGCGGCAAGCGCGTCTGGTCCTTTCAGACCGTGCATCACGATCTCTGGGACTACGATATCGCTGCTCAACCGGCACTCGTGGCGGTCACACACGACGGCAGGCCTGTGCCGGCGGTTGCACAGGCCACGAAGATGGGCGCGATCTTTGTGCTCGACCGCCTGACGGGCCGGCCGCTGTTCCCGGTGGAGGAGCGTACGGTGCCCGAGAGCGACGTCGAGGGAGAGACGGCCGCCCGCACGCAGCCGTTTCCGGTCAGGCCACGTTTACTGATGCCCATTGGACCTGTCACACCGGAGACCGCGTGGGGGCCGACCGAAGCGGATCGCGCCGAGTGCCGCGCGCTCGTCAGCCAATATCGATCCGAGGGCATCTACACGCCGCCTGGCCTGCGGGGCACTATCATGTATCCGGGCAACGCATCCGGCGTGAACTGGGGAAGCGTGGCCTTCGATCCGCAGCGCCAGTTGCTGGTCACCAACACGAGCCGGCTCGCGACGCTGGTCCAACTGCTACCGCGAGAGGTCTTCGAGCGCGAGCGGACCCAATCGCGTACGAAGGGTGAGGACTACGAGTACACGCTGCATCGCGGCTCGCCGTTCGGCATGCGCCGGCGGACGCTCTCGTCGTCCAAGCACCTGCCGTGCACGCCGCCACCCTGGGGCACACTGGCCGCAGTGGATCTCGCGTCGGGTGACGTGCGATGGGAGGTCCCATTCGGCCAGGTCCCGGAAGGGCACCCTGCGCGTGCGCTCATCGGCGAGCAGGAGATTGGGGTGCCTAGCGGCGGCGGTCCGCTCGTCACGGCTGCGGGCTTGATCTTCATCGGCGCATCGATGGACGGGGCGTTCCGCGCCTTCGACATCGACACAGGCAAGGAGCTCTGGAAGACGAAGCTGCCGCGCGCGGGCGTCGCGACGCCCATGACATACGAGGCATCGGACGGCCGACAGATGATCGTGATCGCGGCTGGCGGACACGGTAAGTTCGACCTCGAGACGGGCGACTTCGTCGTCGCCTTCGCGCTGCCGCCTCGCAAGTGAGCCTCAGGGGCGTGACTCGCATGATCGCTTCGCACTCTCGTCTCCGCGTCCCGTGGGTGTGGCTCGGCGGCGCCACCCTGTTCGCGCTCCTGTTGTTCGCGTATCACTACCTGGATTTCGTCGCGCGCCAGAATGCCGTCCCATTCTACGACCCGCTGATTGAGCAGGTCACCGGTGTGTACGGGGCGGCCATACTCTTTCCCCTCGCGCGGCACATGGCGCGACGTTTTCCAGTGCACCGGACCACTTGGGCCGCAAGCCTGCCGCGTCACGCAGGCGCGCTCGTCATCTTCTCTGCCACGCACACGACGATGAACTGGGCGTCGCGGGAAGCGATCTTCAGGCTGCTGCGACTCGGCGACTACGACTACGGCCTCATGTCGGTCCGGTACCTGATGGAGTTTCCGATCGACGTCATCCTCTATACGTTGTTCGTCTCGGGCGTGTGGCTGTTCGATCGCCTGGCGGCCGAGCGCGAAGCGGCGCTGCGGGCGGCTCGGCTCGAGAGCCAGCTTCGGCAGGCGCAGCTTCAAGGCCTGCGTCTCCAACTCCAACCGCACTTCCTGTTCAACGCGCTCAATACTATTTCGTCGACGATGTACGACGACCCGCGGGCGGCGGATACGATGCTCTCGCGGCTGGCCGAGCTGCTACGCGTCTCGCTGAAGACGACACAGACGCAGGAGGTGCCGCTCGCGACCGAGATCGAGGCGCTCGATCATTACGTTGCGCTGCTCCGCGCCCGCTTCGGTGACAGGCTCTCGCTGCAGATCGACGTGGAGGAGGGGCTCGGGTGTGCGCTGGCGCCCTCGCTGATCTTGCAGCCGCTCATCGAGAACGCTGTGCGGCACGGCAACCTGTCGTGTGTCGGTACTGGACGGATCGCCGTGCGGGCGCGCGCGATCGGGGAACGGGTGCGCGTCGAGGTGGAAGACGATGGACAGGGTCCAGAAGACGGGGTGGATGTGACGTCGAAGGGGATCGGGATCACCGGGACGATCGAACGCTTGCGCCTGCTGTACGGCGAGGCGCAACGATTCGAGATGGTGAGCGTGCCGGGCACCGGCTTCGTCGTGCGCATGGAGTGGCCGCGGCGCGACACGGACACGTCGCGGGTCATGACCAGCCAGGCCCTAGAACAGCAGGAATCGGCAGATGCGCACGCTCATCGTGGATGACGAGGCGCCTGCCCGCGCCAAGTTGCGGCGCCTGCTCGCGGCCGAGCCGAACCTCGAGATCGTCGGGGAAGCGACAAACGGCGAAGAGGCCGTCGCGCGGATCGAGGAGCTGCATCCGGACGTCGTGTTCCTCGACGTGCAGATGCCGCGACTCGATGGCTTCGGTGTCATCGAGCGTCTCGGCGTCGACGCGATGCCGTATGTCGTCTTCGTGACGGCTTACGACGAGCACGCGCTGCGTGCCTTCGAGGTACAGGCGCTCGATTACCTGCTGAAGCCTTTCTCGCCCGAACGGCTGCAGGCCGTGGTGTCACGCGTCCGGCGAGAGCTGGCACGCGACCGACCGGCGGAGCTCGGGGCTCGTCTCGCCGCATTGCTCCAGACCACGACGCCGCAGCGGTATCTTCAGCGCATCTTCGTGCAACGCGGCGAGCGGGCCGTCCTGGTGCCCGTGCACCAGATCAACCGCCTCGAAGCAGAGCGCAACGAGGTGCATCTCTACACAGCGGACACCGTGCATATCATCCGCAGCACGCTCTCGGAGCTCGCCGCTCGCCTCGACCCTGCGACCTTTCTCCGCATCAATCGGTCAACCATCGTCCGCCTCGATGCCATCAAAGAGCTGCAGCCCTGGTTCCATGGCGATTACCGTGTGATCCTGCGCGACGGGACCGAGCTCATGTGGAGCCGCCGCTACCGTGCAAAGCAGCGCAGCGCCTTCGAGCTCTGAGTGCACGTCAGTCCGCTCCCGCCTCTCGGCGTCTTCGGGCACGGCGCCAGGCCGGTAGACACGCAGGAGGAGGAAGACAATGTAGTGGGTCACCAGCAAGGCAGGGACCCAAAAGGCGGGGATCCAATAGGCAGGCCCCATGAACGCGGCCGCGTCATAGATCGTGGCCAACGTAATGGCAACCATGAGATCAACCGTGCCCTCGACATTGAAGACCCATACAAGAGGCAGCGCACCGCGAGCGTTCATTGCAACCGCCGGAATTGCGACGACTGCGAGCACGGCGGCGAGCAGGTCTCCGAACGCGGCCGGATAGGCGAACTGTGCAGGAACTCCCGCGTAGGTCGCGCCCGGCGCCAAGAACATGAGCCCGAGGTGGCGCAAGGCGTGCAGTAACAGGATTGGCAGCAGGACCGAGCGGGGTGACAGCTGATGCAGCCTTGGTAGCAGGTACAGCCTGGCCGCTATCCAAAATACGAACGTGCTGAACAGGAGATTGACGGTCAGAATGTTCATGACGAGGGTAGGATAACGCTCTCGAGCCGGCCTACCGCGACAAGGGTAGGGCGCGCTCGCCGACTCGTCCGCCGTAGCGCGGAGCGCGAAGGCGTGAGCGCGCCGTCACGGCCGCCTCGGCGAGGCGGCCCTACCTAGTGGGCTGTAACTGCTGAATCGGTCACGTCGTAGCGCGGCCAGTTTTCACGTGACGTCGTCCACGCACTGCTATGCTTCGGCTGATACAGGCCACTAGCGCCGGATCGACCACTGCGTTGGGCCCGGCAATATCTCGACTACGTCGGTCGAGGCAACGGCCTCGCCGTTGAGGAGTGCAGGCTCGTAGCGCCAGTTCTGGAGGGCACCG
>WHTT01000123.1 GCA_009377605.1 Luteitalea sp. | reverse complement strand
GCACCGATCTTGATGCGCATCGTCCACTATGTAGACTGCGATGTTTACGTCCGTCCGCTTCTCCTCACGGACGCGGAAGAATCGGCGACCCGGCATCTGACAATCTGCATAGTGACATTCGACCTGTTTGTGCTTGAATCGCCCCAGAATGACTTCAACCTTGGGTAGCGTGGAAAGCGCCCGCAAGAAACGGTCCTGGTTTGGCCGGCGTGGTCCGTCTATCAACGCCGTGAAGTATCGGATCAGAATGAGGTCGTCATGTGGACGCAGGAGAGTAAAGTAGCGCTGGAGATTGAGCCACTTATACGGGGTGCCTTTGACGGCACCGTAGTAGAGGTTGAAACCGTCGACGTAGACGATTGTTCGCAGCCGCGGGGAACTCACGTACGCTCCAGATAGCGGGCGAGTCTTGAGGAGGAAGAAATGAAACGGGCGGCCATGTAGGCCGCCCAGCCGGCCCGTGGGCCGGGGAGTCGTAACCATAAGATACCACAAATCAATCCCGTCTGGCAGCGTTGCTCGTCGCTTACATACGCTCGGTACGCGCACTCCTTGCGCCTTGCCAGACGGGCGCCTCGACACCCAGAAACGGCACACTTATTCCCTGACAGGCCCTAATCGAGGGACCGGCCAATGTGAAAAAGGTACCCGGTTCCTTTTTCCGCCACTCGGAATCACGTTCCGCTTCTGAAGTGTGCGCGTTCCTGGAGACGCCGGCGGTGAAATCGACCGAACAGGATGATGAACGCAGCCAACACCCAATGAAACATGATGGGGATCGTGTGGCCGAACCAGCGATCTTCGGGAGAGAGGGCCATCTGCACCGGATAGCGTGCGATCATGACGCCCAGATACAGGTAGCCACACCACAGCACGCCGCGGCCGAACCAGGGGCGCGTGCGCACGAACCAGCCGGCGCCCCGTGAGAAGTCCACGCAAACCTTGCCATAGATCAGGATGATGACGAGCTGGGCCGGCAGGAGCAGCGGGTATGGCGCGAGCCCTGAGTACCACTGTTCCATCGGGGGCAACCATCTCACGTCCAGGAAGGCCACCAGCACCTGTCCTGCGACGCGCAGGACAAAGAGGCCCAGGAGGATCCAGAGCGCGGGGGCCAGTCGGCGGGGATCCGTAGACAGCATCACGTCAGCTCACGTCAACAGTCGGCGCATGTGCCACCATTCTTTCTGCAAGCGCTCTGAGGGATCGCCGGTCGGTTCAACCAGCAGGCCTTAGTGGTCCGGTGCACAAATGATGCATCCCGGCCCGCGGCGTTGCTCGTCGGTCAAATACTCCCGGTATTCTTCCTTCTCGCGCCTTGCGGGCCGGGCGCCTCGGCGCCCTCGGTGCGTGGCCGTATTTATGCACCGGACCACTTAGGACTCGGACGCGGCTACTCCGTTCTGAGCGCCACGATCGGGTCGACGCGGGTTGCGCGGCGGGCGGGCACATACGACGCCGCGAGCGCCACTGCGGCGAGCACGAGCGAGACCGCGAGACACGTGACAGGGTCCCACGGCGCCACGCCGTAGAGCAGACTCTGCAGCAGACTGGATGCGCGTACCGAATGTGCGTTCCTTCGAGTTCTGTTGCACAGAATCAGGTCTGTTTTATGGAATTATCGAGTTGACAGCGCGTGTCCCCCGTGCGATACCTGGCTCCTACTGTGATCTCACGAGGTGACGCGACTCGGACGTGGATAGGCTTCTGACGCTCCTCAGTGTATTCCTGCTCTGGCTGACGGGGCTCTCCGTGGTGACTCAGCGCCAGGGGCCCAGCCCTTCGACTGCGCTCAGGGCAGGCCAGTCCGGCGCGCCCCTGCCTGCGCCGGCTCCCGCGACCGGGTCGACCCTTCGGTCCGGCGACTGGCCGGCCTATGGCCGCGATCCTGGAGGGCAGCGATTTTCACCGCTCACACAGATCACCGGTGGGAATGTCAGCACCCTCACACGCGCCTGGACATTCGATACCGGCGCGACGGGCCTGCAGGTCACGCCGCTCGTCGTCGACGGCGTGATGTATGTCGCAGCGGGGACCAGTGGCCTCTTCGCCCTCGAGCCCGAAACAGGGCATGTGCTGTGGCGGTTCCAGTTCCCTGGTGCGGCCGTGTCCGCGCGTGGGCTCGCGTACTGGCCCGGTGACAGCGAGACCGGCCCACGGCTCTATACAGGCGCGGGCGACGGTCGCCTGATCGCCGTCGACGCGAGGACGGGTCAGCTCACCACGGACTTCGGCACCAAAGGCGTCGTGGACCTGAAGGCGAGCGTCAGCGTCGATGGCGCGGAGGGACGCTTCCTGCTCGCCTCACCACCAGCCGTCTACCAAGACATCGTGATCACGGGAGGCAACAACGGCGAGAGCTTTCCAGGCAGAGGCCGGCTTTACGGCGATATTCGCGGGTGGGACGCGCGTACCGGCAAGCGGCTGTGGTCGTTTCACACGGTGCCGCGGCCCGGTGAGCCGGGCCATGAAACGTGGCCAGGCGATAGCTGGAAGACTCGTTCCGGGACCAACGTGTGGGGGTTCATGACGGTGGACGTCGACCGCGGGCTCGTCTTTGCCCCGATCGGCGCCCCCACCGACGATTTCTACGGCGCCGATCGGCATGGGGACAACCTCTATGGCAACTCGCTCGTGGCCCTGGATGCCACGACAGGGAAGCGGCAGTGGCATCAGCAGCTCGTGCACCACGATCTCTGGGACTATGACCCGGCGGCGCTCCCGACGCTCGTCGACGTCCGCCGTGGCAATGAGGTCATTCCGAGCGTGGCGCAGATCACGAAGATGGGCCTCCTGTTCATCTTCAACCGCGTGACCGGCGAGCCCGTGTTTGGCCTCGAGGAACGGCCAGTACCGCAGACGGTCGTCCCTGGGGAGTACACGTCGAAGACGCAGCCGTTTCCGCGCAAGCCGGAACCGCTGTCGCGCATGACGTTCGATCCCGCCGCGGACTTTTACACCCTCACGCCAGAGCACGCCGCCTATTGCAAAGACCTCTGGGAGCAGCATCAGATGTTCTTCTCGGGACCGTACGCACCTATGCCCCTCGAAGGCAACGTGGTGACGTTTCCGAGCACCTTGGGCGGAGGCGGGTTTGGCGGCGTGTCCTATAACCCGACGCTTGGTTTGGTCTTCGTCAACGTCTCCAACCTCGGTATGGTGGGCCGCATGGAACCGCGAGCCACCGATCCCGAGACCGGCGCAGTGACCTCCTACCGCAAGACCTCGCCGTGGGGCGGGGCTTACGCACGGTTTTGGAATCCCGACAGCCGAATCCCGTGTTCAGCGCCTCCGTTCGGTGAGCTGGTCGCCGTCAACGTCAACACGGGAGATGTGAGCTGGAGGGTCCCGCTCGGCTTGGTCGAAGCGTTGGAAGCCAAGGGCATCAGGAACACCGGCTCACTCACGCTCGGCGGGAGCCTAGCGACGGCCAGTGGGCTGGTGTTCATCGGCGCGACCAGCGACAGACGGTTCCGCGCCTTCGATGCCAAGACGGGCGACGAGCGCTGGGTCACGACCATCGACGCCGATGCGAAGGCCGCGCCCATGACGTTCATGGGTCGCGATGGGCGACAGTACGTCGTCGTCATGGCCGGCGGCGGACTCCAATTGAGCCGGTCGGTTCCGGAGTCTGGCTCCAACCTGATCGCCTTTGCCTTGCCGTCTGCGCAGGACAAGAACCCGGCTGACGTGGGGCGGCGCCCGGCGCGTCAGTCGTCACCGCCGGCGACCGTTCCTGCACGGCCCGAGCTGCCAGACGGCGAAGGCAGGGCGCTCGTGGAGCGCCTCTGCGCGGGCTGTCATGATCCGATGATCGTGACGTTCACGCGAGAGAACGACGAGGGCTGGCAGCGCATCGTCAACGACATGGTCGCGCGCGGCGCGGAAGGAACCAGCCGCGAGCTCGAAGTCGTCACAACTTACCTGGCGCGCCACTTCGGCAGAACGCGGCCGCGTCCGTGAAAAACTCGTACTGATAGGAGGTCGAGATGCATCAGCGACGATCGTTCCTGGCGCTCGCGGGGATGGTGGCGACCTGCCTCGGTGTCGGCGGTGCGGAACAGGTGGCAAAGGTAAGCGACGCGCTCCGCGAGTCGCCCCGTCCACTCGCGGGGCGAGCGGACGACAGTGACCGGCCCCTGCACATCAGCGACGCCGACGCGAGCATCGTCAAGGCGAGGCTCAGCGGACCGCGGTTCTTCGCTCCCGAGGTGTTTCACGGCGCCGAGGACTACTACAACCCGCGCGTGCTGCGGTTGCGCTCGGACTACAACTTCCTGGAGGCAATCGAGGGAGAGGAGCAGGAGTTCAACAAGCTCCTCGTGCTGCGGCACTGGGTCCATAGACAATGGCCGATCGACGATGACCAGCGTTTCAGCGGCGACGCCTTTGCCATCCTCGAGGAGGCGCGCAAGACCGGGGCCGGCTTTCATTGCGGCCACTCGATGACGGTTCAACAGGCAGTACTGACGGCCGCCGGCTACGTCGCCCGCAACCTGGGCATCGATCGCAGTCATGAGAAGTTCGGCCGCAGCTTCCACCACGGGATCAACGAGGTGTGGTCCAATGACTACGCGAAGTGGGTGGCGCTGGACGCCAAGTACGATCTCCACTTCGAGCGCGACGGCGTACCCCTCTCGGCGCTCGAGCTGCATGAGGCCCTCCGCGAGAGCGACGGCGAGGGCGTCCAGATGGTCAAGGGCGTCGATCGTCAACCGATCCCCAGGCCCGACCCGGAGGAATACGGCGGGCGGATCGACAGCTACTGGTGGGTCTCCTACCACGTGCGCCAGAACACCTTCACGCAGCCGCACTTCAGCGGAGGCAGCTCGCTGGTGATCTTCGACAACAACGCGTTCCGCCAGGACACGTGGTATCGAGGCGCGGACGACACGTTGGCCAAGCATTGGGCCTACGCGGCGGGCACCTTCATCCCGGTCGCGGACCGTCGCCAAATTGAATGGACGCCTGGCGTCACCTCGCTCGATCGCATCCGCCAGGTAGAGCGGGGACGTCTCCGTGTCGATCCGCGCAGCGCGACGCCGAACTTCAAGGAATACCGCTACCGCATCAACGGCGGCCCATGGCAGTCTCTCGAGGGAGGCCAACGGATCGACTGGCTGCTACGGGAGGGTGAGAATACGCTCGAGGTGCGGACCCGCACCTTGTTCGGCGTCGATGGACCGCGCGCCCGAGCAACCATCGAGTATACGGGCCCAACCGCTACAGCACGCACCTCCGACCAACGCAAGCGACCGTGACAACCGCCGCGCCGGTGGCGTCGTGTCGCCCTGTCAGGGGCTTCCCACCTCTGGGCGTGTGATGGCGATTCTCAGCCAGCGGTGCGCCAGGCGGGTCGCACCTTCGCGCTGATACACGGCGCTCCAATGGGCGTACGCGCGATGCTGGCTCAGCTCGTTTCACACGATTGCCGTAGACGACCGTGTGGCGACCCTCCCCAGCGGTGGAGAGGTCGTGGTTGAAATCGAGATACAGCCATTTCACCGAGCCATCCGGCCAGGTCGCCATCGTGCGGTTCTGGCTCGGCACTGGCGTGCCCCGTGCGTCGAGGACGGCCGCGTGCTCGGCGGTCGCCAGCTCTCCTTCAGGGATTGGCAGGCCCGAGCGGACCGGCCAGTGTGTCCCGCCTGCGAAGCGTGGGACGTCGATACGCAGCGCGACCCTCTGCTCGTCAACCGATCCGCGCGTGAGCTCACCGGGTCGCTGGAGGGCGGCGTGAAACAGACGGTCGACCGAAGACGCATCGTCGACGGGATACAGGCGCACGTAGTCGAAGTACACCGGTCCCTCGGAAATCGGATCCGGGTAGGCGGTATCAACCCAAAATTCAATGGCTCCATTCCGCGCGTCCAGCGTGCCGAGCTCCGCCTCGGACCCGCCGGCGAACCGCGTCCAGGTCTTGCCGTCGACGGAGACCGCCACGGCCCTGCCGGGATCATTCATGATGACCTGATACGCACCAGGGCGGACGCGTTCGCGGTAGTGGAGCGCTGTGGTGACAGCAGGGGGCCGATGGGCGCTCACCGAGTCCGATTTCAAGACGGCGCCATCGAACCAGTAGATCTCGTTGGGGCGGTAGCGAAAGCTGGTGCGCCAGTCTTCGCCCGCCTGATCCGGCTCGGAGAGGTCGTCCAGGTCCACCAGGATCAGCGCCCACTTGCCGTCGCCGTCGCGGTCCTCCCGCGCGATGTGTGCCCGGTTGACCACGCCGTGGTTGGCATCGAGCACCAAGCCACGCCGCCGGCTCGGATCGAGCGGCGAAACGAGCGCCCCGGTTTCATAGGGGTCCACGTTGGCGGGCCGGAATTCGAGGTCCCCGTCCACACCTCGCCCCGGCCGCTCGCCCGAAGGCGCGCGCGGACCGTGGCGGCCTGCGGCCTCACCGGAAAGACACGACGCACATGCTGCCAATCGGTCCGGTACACATTTGGCCCCGTCGCCAGCGACGACGGCCCGGGAATCTCCTGGCCCGAGGCGTCGTACGCGGCCAATTCCGGCAGGGCCCTGGTGCCCGGTTCAACCCGAATGCGCATGCTGACTTCAAAGGCCTCACCGGGCTTCGCGGCGTAGGCTCGGAGGGACTCCAGCGTGAATTCGTCCTGGACGGCTGAGACGATCTTCCAGGTGTGGGGCCCCTGCTGCTCCATCTGAACGCCGGGCGTGGAGACGGGGCGCCACTCGGCAGACGCAGCCGCCGCCTGCGTCAGGACGAAGAACACGGCGAGGCGAATAGACATACACGTGACCCCGCTGCCAGGGCAGCTCAGTGAACGATACTCTCCCATCACAGGCCCTTGGGAATGACGTCTCTGACCGCTTGCTCGGTTTCGGATGATGATGCGTTATGGCACGCGCGACGAGTGGTGTCAAGAAACGATTCTGTGTGACAGAACATACTCTATCTAAAGGAATTTATGCTTGCCGCGGCGCATCAACCGTGCCATAAGGAGTGCCTGAAAATTGAGAGACCGATCCGGCGGCACACTGATAGAACGCCACTGACAGATGCCGATGCGATCCCTCACCCGCCGCCGCTTCCTGTCCCGGACGCTCGATGGCCTCGCCGCCAGCGTACTGGTTGACGATGTCGGCACGCTCGGGGCCCACGTGCTTGGCGGGCGCCCGGCGCGCGCACGCGACATCGCGGTGCTTGGCCCGGCCAGCCGCGTCCCAGTCGCCTTGATCATCGACGATTCGACCTGCCTGGTGAACCTGAACCGCTTCGCCATGCCGCAGTTCGACGAGGCGTTCGGCGGCGCCAACCAGGCGTACAAGAAACCGTGGCGCGAATGGCCTGTCGAGATCCCGGATCGCTTCGTACGCCGCTTCGGTGAGTGGTGCGCGGACCAGGGCGTCAAGGGCAAGTACAGCATCGTCCCGTATCCGGCCTGCGTCGGACGTCTGGATCGCGGGCTGCCCGGCTGGACCCGGCGAGAGCTCGCCGACAGCCTGGAGCTCGTGCGGTCGCTCATGCTGCCCAACTGGGACATTCACCCGGAGATCGTCACGCACACGCGGGTGATCGATCTCGAGACGGGGCACCCGTACGCGGATCATTCGCTGCGCTTCATGGAGAACTGGGAGTGGACCACCGGCCGGTCGGCCGACGAAATCGCCCAGTACATGGCCTACGCTCTGCAGATCCTCAAGAACGTCGGCCTGCCCTGTGACGGGATCACCACGCCCGGCGGCTTTGCCATCCAGGCGCTGCCGGAGCTGGCCGAAGCCACGTTGCAGGCGGTCCGCGACGTGTTCCGCGCAGAGATTCCCCACTACTTTCGTCACTCCTATTCGAAGGGCCACGAGAGCGTGGCGCCGCGCGTCGAGCTGGGTGCGGGGACGCCAGTCGCTCAAATTTGGTGTCCGCTTCGCACGTGCCAGGCTGGAACGCCAGGTCAACATCCCGGACGGGCTGCTTGGCAATTGGCTGTTCACCGACCGGTATACCGGCTGGCCGTATGCCGACTTCTTGCTGGGTATCCCGTCGCAAGCGAATCGAGAGTTTCCCAATCCCCCGACCCGCGAGCGGCGGAACGAGCTCGAGCTGTTCGTGCAGGATGATGTGCAGCTCCATCCCCGGCTCACGTTGAATCTCGGGCTGCGCTACGAGTATCGCCCCCCTTGGAGCGAGGCCAATGGCCTGTACTCCACCTTCGACCCGAGCTCAGGGAGCCTCGTCATTCCGGATGGCGCCTCGGCGAACATCAGCCCGTTGTTCACTCAGGTCTTGCCGCAGGTGAACGTCATCGAGGCGTCACAGGCAGGGTTCCCCTCAGAGACGCTGGCCAAGAGCGATCTGAACAATGTTGCGCCGCGTGTGGGCGTGGCGTTCCGGCCATTCGGGCACGCACGGACCGTGATCCGCGGCGCGTATGGTCTCTTCTACAACGTCGCTCCGGCCACGAATTCAGCGGGGGGGTCACCCTTCAAGCTCAGTGAGCCCCCCTTTGTCAATCCGGCCGAGGCCCCGGAGCTGGTCTGGCCGTTGGCGTACCCGACCGCCGGTGTGACGCCCAGCGCGCAGGCGTTCCCCGGCGACTTACAGGCACACGACCCCGACTTCGTCATTCCGTACACGCATCAGTGGAACGTGACGTTGGAACAGGAGATCCAGAACACCGCCGCGCGTGTGTCCTACGTGGGCACGGTTGGCCGAGCCATGCCGGTGCAGCGGAATATCAATATCCCCGAGGCCAATGCCATTCCGTTCATCGACAAGCCGCGTCCGTTCCCGGAGTATTCCGTGATCAATCTGCGAGAGAACGCCAGGACGCACGACTATCACGCCCTGATCACAGAGGTCAAGCGGCGTCTGGCAGGCGGCCTGTCGTACCAGGTCAGCTACACGTGGTCGAAGCACCTGGGGAACACTGAGGGCACGCTCGAGAATCCGTTTGACCTGGCGAGCCTCCGAGGCCTGCTGTTTCGCTTCCCCAACCATCGGCTGACGGGCAATTTCATGTGGGAGCTTCCGGTCGGCCGCGGCCGGCCGTTCGGTTCGTCCTTCCACGGCCTGACCGAAGCCGTCTTGGGTGGCTGGCAACTCGCCGGGGTCGTGAGCCTCCAAAGTGGGGATCACCTGACGCCCGTGTATAGCGCCCCAGATATCCATACGAACACGCAGTTCACGACTAGCTCGACACCAGGGGAGGTCACGTGGCGACCGGACCGTATCGCCGATGGGAACCTACCGACCGACCAACAGTCGATCGACCAGTGGTTCGATCTGTCAGCCTTCAAGGATCCAGGCTGCCCGGACGCCGATCCCTTCTGTAGCGGGACCGCCCGCACCAGCGTGGAGCGGTACGGCAACGCGGGCGTGGGCATCATCGAAGGTCCGGGCTCTCGCGTCGTGCACCTGGGGCTCTATAAGAGCTTTCACATTCGTGACCGGGTCCGGCTGCGGTTCGAGTGGACGGCGACCAGCGCGTTCAATTGGCCCAACTACAGCAACCCGACTGTGAACCTGTCCAACACGACGGACGTGGGTCGCATCACGGAAGTGGGCGGCGCCGCCGGGGGTCGCGGTTTGCAGGATGTCGGGAGGCCACGCGAGATGCGTCTCGGTCTGCGGCTCGACTGGTAATGTGAGAGCCGCGCTGCTCCAGGCAGCAAGCGCTGCGACCACGGCAGCAATCGCGGTGAAGAGGGCGAACTGCATGGCGGTTTGAGGGTGGCTGTTCTCAGGTCGACTCGTGCTCACCGGAGATTGGCGAGAAGAACACGCCCTGGCTCTTGATCAGCGGTGCCTGCGGCGAACATGCAGGATCTCTTCTCGCGCTCATCGGGGAACCGCTCGTGATTCGACGGATGCTCGGCCATCTCCGTCTCCCGACGGCGGTTCCCCCCCGCCACGTCCGGCGCCACCGAACGCCGTTAGAGGTGGTTCACGTTCCCGTGGACGCCGACACTGTGCTGACTCGTGAGTTCGGGAAAGGTCTGTACTGTCTTGGGTGTTGGGGGATGCGGGTTGGGCGTGCTCCCGAACGTCGCATCCGAGGGTCGCGTCCGATAGCCGACGTTGGGTCACCTTCCGCCGAAAGCCCGCTAGCTCCTATCGTCTGTCCCACACGCCGCGGTCATCGCGTCGCGGGAACCTCGCCCACGAGCCAGCGTTGGTTCGCCCACCCGAGTGAGCGGGGCCTGGGATCGGGTCGATCCGAAGCGGTTCAGATCGGGATTGTGAGCAGAGCCCCGACAAGCGCCGCGATTGGTTCCACCAGGCCGAGAACAAGGTCTACGAGGACGTCGACCGGCAATACGCCTGCCATGAGTAACCTCCTTTTTGCTACCACCACCAGAGGCTCATGCACCCACCATCCTTCAGCTCTGACATCTGCCGTGCGGGTGGCCACCAGCGCCGAGCCTGAGGAGCTGCTCGAGCCACCGGCGTGACGAATCGGGCGCGTGTTTGGGGAAGCGAGCGCCCGCGTCCCTGCATGAGCACGGGCAACGTAACATATGGGGAGTATAGTGTCAATTGGAAGGGGATCTCGAGGCAGCAGATGGCACGTTGTGGGTGGGCGCTGCGAACGGTCTCTATCGCGGCCGGCCCGCGGGCGAGGGTTGGCAGTTCGATGAGGTCGTGCCGGATCTCAGTGTGTGGTCGCTCGTAGAAGACAAGAGGGGATCGTTGTGGGCCGGTACGACAGAGGGTTTGCTCCGGCGGGATCGGGCTGGTCGGATCCAGCAGTTCGACTACCGCCACGGTCTCCTGGGTCCCGACACGGCAGAGCCCGTGGACGACACGGTGCGCGTGGTGTTTCTCGATGTCGAGGGGCGCCTATGGATATCGCTGATCGGCTACGGCGTGTGCCGCCTGCGCGCGTCCACTGATTCGCCACAGGCAGAGTTTTGTTACACCCGTGAGTCGGGATTGCTCGACGACATCAATCGCGGCTTGACGCAGTCGGTCGACGGGTCCTTATGGATCGCGTCGAACCGGGGGCCGATGCAAATCGTGCCGCCCTTCGACGGCTCGCGGGCGCGCCTGCGTAGTTTCGAGGGCAACGACGCGCTCGATGTGAGGGTGTTCGGCGTGACCGCAGGCCGAGACGGCAACATCTGGCTGTCCACCTCGAATCTCGGCTTGGTGCGTGTTGTTGACGGGGGGTTCACGCGGTATGGGACCGAAGACGGGCTCACGCAGGACGGGGCGCCCAGCCTCTTCCTCGATCGCACGGGCACACTCTGTCACCTGTTCGCCGATCATGTCAGCCGGTTCGAGGGTGAGCGCTTCGTGGGCCGTCGCCTTCGCGTCCTGCGCGACAGCAGGCGATTCAACTTCGACTGGGGTTGGACCCAAGCCGCGACCCAGGATCATGAAGGGCGGTGGTGGGTTGCCACCGACCAAGGCGCGTACCGCTTTCCTGCGGTTCCGATCGTGGATCTCGCCACGACGCGTCCCGATCTCACGCTGACAACCGACGACGGACTAGCGGCCAATCACGTGGCCCTCCTGTTCGTCGACAGCACGGGGGCCGTGTGGACCTGCACGGCTGGCGTCGAGACAGGTGGTCAGAACGGTTGCACCCGTCGGCACCCAACCTCGGGTGCCGTCGAGCGAATCGACTGGTCTGCGACCGGCGCGCCAGACGAGATCGCCATCACCATCGCAGAGGACCACCACGGCCAGGTGTGGCTCGGCTTGCTGAGCGGCGGTCTCCTTCGATATGCCGCCGGGCGGCTCACGGCGTTCGGGCCTGCCGACGGCGTGCCTGGGCAGGCCATTCGTGGCCTGCGCGTTGATCGGCGCGGGCGACTGTGGATTGGATCCAGCCACGACGGCCTCGCGCGGCTCGACGACGCTCGGGCGGCGCGGCCACGGTTCGTGACATACACGCGCCGAGAGGGGCTCTCGAGCGACTCGGTCTACGCGATTGCGGAGGATCGCTTTGGTCGGATTTATTTCGGGACCGTCAGGGGGCTCGACCAGCTCGATCCGGACACTGGCAAGATCAGGCACTTCACGGCACGCGACGGGTTGGGCGCAGGAAGCGTCCGTGCCGTTCTGGCCGACGCGCAGGGCGCCATCTGGTTCGCGACGACCCGTGAGATGACACGACTGGTGCCACGCATGGACGCCGTGGCGTCCGCGCCGCCCGTGCGGATCACGCGCGTGCGCGTCAACGGCGAGGCCCTGCCTCTCTCCGATCTCGGCGAGCGGCGACTTGGCGAGCTGAAGCTCGGACCCGGCCAGAACGGTGTGCAAATCGACTTTGGATCGATATCACTGGCGACCGGTGAAGCGCTCCGCTACGTGCATCGACTCGTCGGCGCCGACACACGGTGGAGCGAGCCCCGGTGGGAGCGCACCATCACGTACGCCAACCTGCAGCCCGGTCGCTATCGCTTCGAAGTCCGCACGTCCTCGGCACCTGGCGTGGCGAGCGCCGAGCCAGCGGTCGCATCATTTGTGATCCTGCCACCGATCTGGCAGCGGTGGTGGGTGCTCTTGCTCGTGGGCGCCACGCTTGCGCTCGCGATGTACGCGGTCCATCGCCTCAAGCTCGAACGCGTCGTCGCGCTGGAACGGATGCGGATGGGGATTGCCACGGACCTGCACGACGAGATCGGCGGCACGCTCTCGCGGATGGCGATTCTCACCGAGGTGGTGAAACGACAAGCGGCGCTGCCGGCCCCCATCGAACAGCGTCTCGACGATGTGGGCGAGACCGCGCGCGGTCTGGTCGACACGATGAGCGATGTCGTGTGGTCCATTGATCCACGCCGCGACCACCTCGCGAGCGTGTTCGTGCGGGTGAGGGAGCATGCACACGACGCGCTGGAGGGCGCGGCGCTGAGCTTCGACGTTCCCGCGTCCGCGGAGGACGTGCGGCTCAGTCCCGATCAGCGCCGACACCTGTATCTCATCTTGAAGGAAGCCCTGACCAACGTGGCCAAGCACGCATGGGTCTCGCGAATGGCGTCCAGTAAGCGCGCCGGCCTCGTCTTCTTCAACAAGTAGCCGATTGCGCCATTGCAGATGGCTTCGAAGATCTTTGCTTCCTCCGCGTACACGGTCAGCATGAGTACCTCGACGTGCGGGTACTCCTCGCGGACCAAGCGCACGCCTTCCGAGCCGGAGATGCCTGGGAGGTGGACGTCGAGCAAGAGAACGTCAGGGGCTCGCTCGCTCAGCCTCTCGAGCGCATCCTCCAGCGTCCGATACGCGCCAATACAGCGGAAGCCCTGAGCGCCGTTGATCAGCTCTTGGAGCCCGTCGCGCGTCTCCCAGTCATCTTCGACAACGGCCACGCGAATGACGGGCGGCTGCGCCATGTTCCGCATCGATCCTCGTGACGACTGACGTCGGGCGCCGCCGGCATGACCCTCCCCACATCAGAATTTGGCTTTGGCGGACGATGATGCCCACCCCCAACCGGCCACTGGATGGTAACCCGGAACCCGGAGCCAGCGGGGCGCATGAACATGCGCGACGGAGGTGTGTTGTCACTCGACTGTCGCGTAGGTGAGCTTGGGGCTCAGGAACCTCCGCCCGCGAGTTCTCGTCTCAGTGGATGACGCCAGCGTCCGCCCGACCTCAGGAGCTCGCGTGAGACACCACCCCACGGCTAGGCGCAGTGCGGCTCTCTTGGCCTGTGTCGGCGCCCTCGCTCTCACCATTCGCGTGCCGCTCGCGGCCCGGTTGCCTTCTCCCGGGACCCCTCCGATTGCCGAAGAGACGGACCTCGACGCGCTCATGGCGCGCGTGCTGAAGCGGCGCGACGAGAACTGGCGCCGCCTGCACGAATACGTCCTCAGCGAGAAGGAGCGGTTCGACATTCGGAACCCCAAGGGCCAGCCGCTGTATGGCGGACGTCGCGAGTACATGTGGTACATCCGAGACGGCTACTTCATCCGTAGTCCTTTGCGCTTCAACGGCGTGACGGTTGCGGAGACAGAGCGCCGCGCCGCCGAGGCCCGGTGGCTCAAAGAGGAACAGCGTCGGCAAACCAAGGTCGCAGAAGAGAAGGCCAGGGCGTCAGGTGCTCTCGCTGGCGCTGTGGACACGCCTGACGAGGTGGCCAGCGTGAAAGAGCTCACGGCCGAGGGACTGGAGCCGCGCTTCATCTCACAAGCCTACTTTCTCGACTTCAAG
>WHTT01000122.1 GCA_009377605.1 Luteitalea sp. | reverse complement strand
CACCGCGGAACTTGCCAAATTCTTGCGCCACCTCACTGCGGAACCTGCCAAATTCTTGCCCCATCTCACCGCGGAACTTGCCAAATTCTTGCGCCACCTCACTGCGAACCTTTCCGAACTCTTCCGCCACCTCACTGCGAAACCTTCCGAACTCTTCCGCCACCTCACTGCGAAACTTTCCGAGCTCCTGCCCAAGGTCACCGCGAAGCTTCCCGTTCTCCTGCGCGGTTTCCACCCTCATCGCCGCCATCTCGGCACGAACCTTTCCCAGTTCGTCGGTCAGTCTGAGCTCGAAGCGTTTCGCAGCCTCCTCCAGCACGCTGTCACTCCACTCTCGCTCGCGCGCAGTCGTCCAGGTCGAAAGGTCGGACGATGCTTCCTCACCGAGTCGTTCCCGAAGCGACGCCGGCACCGGCACTGCAGACATGCTCGCACCAACCCCGAAAGAGCCTCACTGCACCTGACCTGACCTTCCATCGACGACGATGCCATCGTCGCTTCGGGGATGTCAAGCAGCTGAGAAAGTGTCGGCCGGGGCGCCTTTCGGGGCAAACGCGAGCCGGTCTCTAGTGCCCTGTCACTAGCCCTTCACGCCGGTGATGTAGTCGAAGTGATCGACGAAGCTCAGTGTCGTGACATCCGTGTACTTGTGCTCCATCTCGGCCAAGCCTTCACGGATCTCCTCTGCCGTGAACGAGGAGAGCACGGACATGTAGCAACGCTCGACCATCTGGAAGTATCGATGCTTGGGAATCGAATGCTGATAGTCCAGACCATCCCGCTCCACGTGAAAGCCGGTGCGTTGCAGGAGGGTGACGAGCTCGTCGGGGTCGGCGTGCCAGCCCAGCGCGCGCTGCAAGGCCTTGTCGAACAGCGGATACACCACCTTGGGCGGCACATGCACGAGAAGGAGCCTGCCGTGTGCGCTCAACCGCTGGAACAGGTTCGAGAAGAGCAATGCCTTGTCATCGACGTGGTGGACCGCTTCCTTCATCAAGATCTTGTCGTAGGCGCCATCCCGCGCGGAGAACACGAGAGCATCGAGTGCCACTCTCGTCATCGGTGCCTCCTCGGGGATCTTGGCCAGCATCTGCGGAAAGGGATCGACGCCGATCACCGGGTTGGTGAGGGCAACCTGCGCGAGGATGTCGAGTGAGTACATACCGGTGCCACACCCGAGATCAACGAGACGGTCGCCCTCCTCGAGCTCGAGCTTCTCGATCATCTTCGAGGTGAGCGCCCGGATGAAGTCGTCCGAGTAGTGGAGGTAATCGTCGTATCGCTCCGCCAACCGGCTGTAGTGCTCGTGGACGGTGTCGGTCTTGCTCTTGACTGTGTTCACGTTCCTTCAACTCCTTTATGTCTCGAGGATGCTCGCAAGGAATTCACGAGTGCGCTCGTGACTTGGAGCAGTGAAGATCACCTCTGGATGGGCGTCTTCGAGCACGACGCCATGGTCGAAGAATAGCACCCGATGGGAGCAGCGCCGTGCGAAGTTCATCACGTGGGTGACCACCAGCATCGTCATCTCGCCCGACGCGGCCAGCTCGCGCAGGAGGTCGAGAATGCCTCCGACGAGCTCCGGATCGAGCGCGGAGGTGATCTCGTCGAAGAGCATGATGCGGGGATGCATGGCCAGCGCACGGGCAATCGCCACACGCTGTTTCTGGCCGCCAGAGAGCTCGGCTGGGTAGGCGGCCAACTTCTCGCCCAGGCCGACGCGCTCCAGGTCCGCCGTCGCAATCCGTTCGGCTTCCTCCTTCGAGAGACCGAGCACGTGAATGGGAGCCTCGGTCACGTTTTGAAGCACGGTCATGTGAGGAAACAGATTGAAATGCTGAAACACCATGCCGATGTTGCGACGGACGCGTCGAATGTGCGCCTCGCCGGCCGGCTGTTCATGCCCGTTCTTGTGCACGGTGTAGAGCGACTCACCGGCGATCTCGATGTGGCCGCTGTCGGGACGCTCCAAGGTCATGAGAATCCGCAGGAGCGTCGATTTGCCGGAGCCGCTCGGACCGATGATGCTGACGACCTGCCCTTCGGGAATCTCCAAATCCAGGCCACGCAAGACCTCCAGCTCCCCAAACCGCTTGTGGAGCTGATGAATCCGTACGATGGGCACCTCGTGGGGCTCCGAGGCGGCAGGCGCGGTGTGCTCGTTAGAGCTCATGTGCCAAGCCTTCGCTCCACGAGGCGGATCCCACTTGCAGCCACCAGGCTCACCACGAGAAACAGCGCGCCGACAAGCGTCAGGGGCTCGAGGTAGCGGAACGTCTCGGCACCAATATCTCTGGCGGTGTACAACAGCTCCAACACGGTGATGGTCGACAGCATGGGCGTGTCCTTGAACATCGCCACGAGATAGTTGCCGAGCGCCGGCACCACCGGCGGGATCGCCTGAGGGAGAATGATTCGAATGAATGTGCGACGCCGGTCGAGGTCGAGCGCCGCCGCCGCCTCCCACTGGCCGCGCGGCACGGCGTCGATGCCTGCCCGGTAGACTTCCGACAGGTAGGAGCTGTAGTGAATCCCAAGGGCAACGACGCCTGTGACAAAGGGTGTGAGCTTCACGCCAAGCTCGGGCATCACGTAGAAGAGGAAGTAGATCTGAATCAGCAACGGCGTGCTGCGCACGAACTCGACGATAGCAGTGCTGGTCCATGACAGCGGTCGACGTCGGGACCGCCGCAGGACCGCCAGCAAGAGGCCGCCGACCAGGGCGACGGAGAATCCCAGGAGGGTCGCCGCGATGGTCACCTGCATCGCCGCGACGAGTTGCGGCAGGATGGCAGCAGCGAACGCCCAATCCCAGTCGAACCTCATGCGCGACTTCCCGGCTGACGCCAGAACGAGAGGCGCTGTTCGAGTGTCCGCATGCCATAGGTGAACACCAGCGCGACGCCGAAGTAGATGAGCAAGACGAGGACGAAGATCTCTGGTGTGCGCAGCGTGCTGGCGCGCAGCGTCTGTGCCGTAAAGGTCAGCTCGCTCGTGGTGATGAGCGATACGAGCGCGCTGCTCTTCAGCAACTCAATCAGCAGGTTGCCCGCGGACGGCACCATGATGGGCAGAGCCTGCGGCACGGCGATCCGCCAGAACGCACGCCGCGCGGAGAGGTTCAGCGCCGTCGCGGCCTCGTACTGCCCGGCCGGCACCGACTGAATCGCGCCGCGGACCACTTCCGAGCCATATGCGCCGATGTTCAGCCCGAGCACGAGGATGCCTGCAGTGATCGCCTCGATTTCCATGCCGAAAAAGGGCAAGACGAAATAGACCCAGAACAACTGGACGAGCGCGGACGTGCCCCGAAACATCTCGATGTAGAGACCCGCCCCAGCGCGCACCATGCGGTTGCCGCTCATGCGGCCCAAGCCACCCGCGAAGGCCAGGACGAGCGCGAGACAGGCCCCGCCCGCCGTCAACTGCAGCGTCACGACGAGGCCACGCAGCAGATCGGGGAGCAAGTCGAGCATGCAGTTGTGAGTTTTGAGTCCACGGTAGGGCGCGCTCGTCGAGCGCGCCGGGCAGCGAGCGCCGGGGGCACCGCGAGCGCGGCCGCCTCGGCGAGGCGGCCCTACCTAGCGTCCTACGGGTTCTAGCTTTCCCCGCAGAGCTCTTTGGCGGTCATTCTTCCCGGCAGCTGCGGCTTGCCGAACCCGAACGGCTCGACGAGCTTCAAGTGCTCGGGCGTCCCGATGAAGGTGCCCAACTGCCGATTGAACTCAGCCAGGAGCATCGTGTCACCCTCCCGAAAGCCGAACGCTCCATACCCGCGCACCCTCTCGCGTTCGATGAGCGGATCCTCGAACGGGTCAGCCTTTTCCAGACCGTCGCGATCCTTGTTGAGCAAGCTTTCCACGGTGAGCTCGGTCGCCCCGAACGCACTGACCCGGCTGGCGCGCACGGCCGCCATGGCGCTCGGCGGATCCGGAAACGTCATGATGCGATCGTCGGAAATCCCGACCGCTCGGGCATAGTTGCGCTCGATAGCGCCAGACACGACGCCGAGCGTGGCTCCCGATCGCGCGCGAACGTCCTCATAGCTGTGGAGCCCCAGCGGATTGCCCGCCTCGACGATGAACGCCTCGCCGATCGAGTAGGTGGGATTGGAAAAGGCAATCTGGGCACAGCGGGGCTGTGTGATGTACATGCCCGCGGCGATGAGATCGAAGCGCCCGGCTTGAAGTCCGGGAATGAGCGCACCGAACTCCGTCAAGACGCCCTCGATTCGTCCGACGTTCATGCGCTCGAATACGACGCGCGCAATCTCCGGCGCCTCGCCGGTCACCTGGCCCGTCGCCCTGTCCTGGTATGCGTAGGGCGCCTCGTTGGCAAAACCAACGCGGACCACGCCGGCCCGCCGAATGCGCTCCAGCGTCGCCTCTCCCCGATCGGTCCCGCCGCTGCACGACCACACCCCCAGTGCGGCGATACCGATCAACCCCCACCCGCACGGCCTCATGACCTTGGCAACGGCTCCAGCACCTGCGCCCGTTGGCGGCTCGCGATGTGATCCGGTCGCGGCGTCAAGCCGCAGAAGGGATCCTGCAGTGCGTTCTCCACGCTGTTGTACACGAAGAACACGTTGCTGCGCGGATACGGCGTGATGTTGCCGTTCGATCCGTGCATGGTGTTGCAGTCGAAGAAGACGGCCGTGCCGGCCGGCCCCGTCGGCGCCACGATCCCACCTCGCTCGGTCAGCTTCGTGAGGCTCTCTTGATCGGGCACGCCGTATTCCTGTTTCTTCAGCGACTGCTTGTAATGGTTCTCCGGTGTCTGGCCCACGCACGAGATGTACGTCTTGTGCGACCCGGGCATGAGCATCAACGGCCCGTTGAACGGATAGTTCTCCGTGAGCGCCAGGGACACGCTGAGCGCGCGCATCCGCGGCATTCCATCCTCCATGTGCCAGGTTTCGAAGTCCGAGTGCCAATAGAACTCCTTGCCGTGAAACCCTGGCTTCAGGTTCACCCGCGATTGATGCATGTACACCTGGCTGCCGAGGATCTGCCGTGCGGCACCGGCGAGACGTTCATCGCGCGCCAGCCGTCCGTACAACTCGTTCACCTGGTGGATTCGGAAAATCGACCGGACCTTTCCGCTGCCCGGCTCCGTAATCGTCTCATCGCGATCGCTGATCCCAGGCGCCTCCGCGATACTGCGCAACTCCCGGTTGAGCTGGTCAATCTCCTGTTGCTGGAACAGCGAGGGGAGCACCAGGAACCCGTTCTCTTCGTAGAACGTGAGCTGCTCGGTCGCCAGCGGCCCGGGCTGCTTGCCGTAGACCACCGGATCGGCGCGCTCGAGCAAACGGACCTGATCACCGACGCGAGACGGATACACATCTTCCAACACAGACATCTCGTTGACCTCCTGGCTCAATACTTCCAGCACTCATCCCTTGATCGACTCTGCTTCGAGCGGGTAGGCCCCCGACTTGTCGTGGACCTCCTTCCCGTGCAGTGCCGGATTGAACACACAGATCATGCGCATGCGCGTCTTGGCGCGCAGCACGTGCTTGTCGTGCCTGTCCAGCGCATACAGCGTCCCGGACTTGATCGGATACACACGATCCCCCTCCAGCGTCTCGACCTCACCTTCACCTGCCACGCAGAGGACCGCCTCCAGGTGATGGCGATACCACATCGGCGTCACCGTCCCCGGATAGATCGTCGTCACATGCAGGGAGAAGCCCATACCGTCCGATTTCAGCAGCAGCCGCACGCTCTCCCAATTCTCGGTCACCACTCGGCGGTCACTCTTCTCTGCTGCCTGCAAGGTGCGGACAATCACTTGGACACTCCTACCATGTCTTTGCGCTCGGCTGCCTCCTCGTCCAAGGTAGCCTTGACGCTGTCTTCCAGAATGTGCAGACCTTCGAGCAACTGCTCGTCGGGAATCGTCAACGGGCTGAGACACTTCATCACATGCCCCTCAGAACCCGAGGTCTCGATCAAGAGCCCCTGCGTGAAGGCCTTGGTGCTGATCCGAGACGCCAGCTCACCGCTTCCGCAATCCAGGCCCTGCATCATGCCGCGCCCTCGCACGGACAACCGCCCGGACGCCTCTTCCGCCAGCCCGTTCAGTGCAGAGCGCACCAGGTGGCCCTTGCGCCTCACATCGCTCGTGAGCCGGTCGTCCTCCCAATACTCGTCCAGCGCGGCGCTCGCGGTCACGAACGCCAGGTTGTGTCCGCGGAACGTGCCGTTGTGCTCACCCGGCTTCCACTGATCGATCTCCGGCTTCATCAGCACCACGGAAAAGGGCAGGCCGTAGCCGCTCAGGGACTTCGACAGCGTGACGATGTCGGGCGAGATGCCCGCCTGTTCGAAGCTGAAGAACGGCCCGGTGCGGCCGCAGCCCACTTGGATGTCATCCACGATCAACAAGATGCCATGGCGGCGGCAGATGGCCTCCACGTTGCGTAGCCACGCGAAGGTCGCGACGTTGATGCCCCCCTCGCCCTGCACCGTCTCTACGATCACGGCGGCCGGGTGATCCACGCCGCTCCCGTTGTCGCACAAGACGCGGTCCAGATAGTCCGACGTGTCGACGTCCGGCCCCAAGTAACCGTCGTAGGGAAGGAAGCACGTGCCGCCCAACGGGAGGCCGGCCGCGTCGCGGTAGTGCGCGCGCGCCGTCGCCGCCACCGAGCCCAGCGTCACACCGTGGAATGCGTTGGTGAACGAAATGACGTTGTAGCGCCCCATGACCTTCCGCGCGAGCTTCAAGGCCGCTTCGATGGCATTCGTCCCGGTCGGTCCGGTGAACTGCACCTTGTAGCGCATGCCACGCCGCCGCAAGATCACCTGCTCGAAGGTCTCGAGGAACTCCTTCTTGGCCGCGGTCGCCATGTCGAGCGCGTGGACGACGCCGTCCGACTCGATGTAGTCGAGAAGTCGTCTCTTGAGCGCCGGGTTGTTGTGCCCGTAGTTCAGCGTGCCCGCGCCACTCAGAAAGTCGATGTATTCCTTCCCGTGCTCATCGGTCAGCATCGCCCCGCAGGCTCGCGTGAACACGGTCGGGAACGAGCGACTGTAGCTGCGAACGTTGGATTCCAGTTGGTTGAAGATGTGCATTGTTTTGCCTTGTCTTCTCAAAAGGGACCAATCCGCACCAACTGCTCTTCCTCGTGATCGTCGGTCCCGAAGTCCTCGCTGCGAAACAGCGTGCTGTCGTGAAAGTTCGTGTTTCGGTCACGAGCAAACGCACGAAACAGCGACCATGACGCCTCGTTGGACGGCGTGATGGTCGTTTCCAGATGGTGAACATGGCGGCAAGCGGGACGATCCAGAACCTCCTCGAGAAGACGCTTGGCGACGCCACGCCCTCTCACCGTCGGACTGACCGCGACTTGCCAGATGAACAAAACGCCGCTCGTGGACGGCTCGAGGTAACCAGACACGAGTCCAACCGGCCTGCCGTCCTGCTCAGCAATGGCACAGGTATCAGCAAAGTGTGTGCACAGAAGCATGTAGGCGTATACCGAATTGAGATCGAGCGGCTTGCAGGCGTCCACGAGCGCATGAACCTGGGTGGCATCCGCCAACCGGGGCGCGCGATAGCTCACCTCCGGTAGCGTAGAGGTTCTGTCGGGGCTCGTCATGGGCCGCGGGAGCTCCGTACAATCAACAGCGCACGAACGTCGCCCTCCCGAGGCAAACGCGCACTCTGCGATTGCGATGAAAATTGCTAGAAACCGGGCAAGATCTCAGCACGTCGGCCGAGATCGGGAAGTCTTAGGTAGCGTTGCGGAGTCAAAACACGCCACGACCCGGATTCCGATAGGCTTGGGCAGGATTGTCACGCATGCAAATCACCGTAGATCAGGGCTGAGCCATTGTCAAATTGGTCTGTCAAATCAGGAAAGGGAAACGGGACGCGGGCTTGCCATGAGCGAGCCTGACGGCTCGCCGACCGCGGGCCGTCAGGCGAGTCGAATGGGCTCACTCGAGCGCAGGAATCAGCTTCGCCGCGTTCTCGGAGTACACCTTCCGCAGCACTTCATCCGGCAGCTCCAGCCCATACAGCTTCCAGAAAGCGTGATAGTCGCGGTAGTAGTCGAAGTACTCGTCGGCCGTTTCGAAGGTTCGCCAGTAATACGGGAACTCGTCGGGCTGAAAGCTGTCCTTGCCGAACAGCACGCGATCCTGGTAGCGAATGAAGAACTCCCTTGCAGCGCGCGGTTGGCGTCCGATCTCGGCCAGCACGGCACCAGTGTCCACGAAGACGTTGGGGAATTTCTCGAACCATCGGCCCAAACGATCCAGATCATTCGCATGCCATCCCATGTGCGCGGCGATGAACTGCGTCTTTGGATGCCGCGCGAACAGCCGATCCCGTTCGGCCATGAGCTCCTCGAAACGCGGCATCGCCGGATCTTGGTAGCGGCGGGACGAAAAGAGCGCCAGCTCGAGCCAGCGCTCGTTCGACATGTCAATCGGATCGAAGAAGGGCGCTGGATCGGCGGTGTGAATGAGCACCGGCCGATTCAGACGCGCACAGGTCTCCCAGATCGGATCGAGCTCCGGATCATCGAGCTTCAGCCGCGCCCCGTCGGTGCGCGTCACGCGCAACCCGAGATTCTTGAAGATCTTCAAGCCCAACGCGCCCGCCTCGAAGTCCGATTCGAGCTGCGCCGCCGCCGCGGCACCGAAGCCAGGACCAACGCCGCCGTCGAAGTCGATATTGGCAAACAGCACCATCCGGTCGGCATGCTGGCTGTTCTCGATAGCGGCCAGACCCTCTCGCAACCGATCGCCCGAACGGCCACTCAGGTTGACGAGCACCCGCAGATTCAGCGAGTCCATGGCCGCCACGACCTTGTCGAGTTGCTCAGGGCTGATCGGCGTCGGCTGGTGACTGTGGATGTCGATCACCGGAAACTTGGCGTGCGGTGTGGGATGCTCCGCGACGACCAGCGTCGACTTCGGCTCGTACTCGATGATCGATGGCGCCGGCCATTCCGGCGTCCGCTCCTGTCCTGGGCGCGAGCGCAATTGCCCGGAGGCTTGCTGCGCCACCAAACCGCCAAGCACGAGCAACAATGGAACGAGAGCGCGTCTCATAGGAAGAGATCAGGAAAAGGAACCGGGTACCATTTCGGGACGGAAAAGGTACCCGGGTCCTTTTCTAGGCGGTAGCGGCTGTCTTGTTCACGCCCTTGCCAGCAGGGGCCGCACTCGTCTCCCATGGGAGCCCGGGGCGACCGAAGTGGCCGTAGTTGGTCGTTTGCCGGTAGATGGGCCGCAGGAGGTCGAGCGTCTTGATGATGGACGCCGGCCGAAAGTCGAACTGCTCCTTCACGAACGCCTCCGCTGCCCCAGCGTCGCCGCTACCGTACGTCTCCACCAGCAGCGACGTGGGCTCCGCCTTCCCGATCGCATACGACACCTGCAGCTCAGCGCGCCGCGCGAGGCCCGCTTCGACAATCGCCCGTGCGACGTGGCGGCAGAAGTACGCCGCGCTGCGGTCCACCTTGGACGGATCCTTACCGCTGAACGCGCCGCCGCCATGGCGGGCGGCACCGCCGTAGGTATCGACGATGATCTTGCGGCCCGTGACGCCGGCATCGGCTGAGGGACCGCCGTGAATGAAGCTATCGGAAGGATTCACGAGGAAGGCGTCTGGCTTTGGACACCAGGCGCCGAGCACGCGCGGCGCGAGCTCCTCGATGACGTAGCTGGTGATGTCTGCCTGCAACCGATCGGCGGCGTGCTGGGTGGAGATCACGGCACGTTCGACCCGCACCGGCCGGCCATCCTCGTAGACCACGGAGACCTGAGACTTCGAGTCGGGACGCAACCACGCGAACGCGCCCCCCTTGCGCCGATCCTCGGCGAGCCCGTGCGTCAGCTTGTGGGCGAGGAGGATCGGCAACGGCATGAGCTCAGGCGTCTCGTCCGTCGCATACCCGAACATCAACCCCTGGTCACCAGCACCCTGCTCCTCCGGCTTCTCGCGCCCCACGCCCTCTGCGATCTCGCGCGACTGCTCGCTCACCTTCACAATGACCTGCACCTTGTCGCTGCAGAAGGGCTCGGCCGCATCGACGTAGCCGATCTCGCGAATCGCGTCGCGCGCGACCCGCTCGTAGTCGATCGGGTGCGGTACCGTCACCTCACCGGCCACCACCACGAGATCTTCCTTGCAGAGGCTCTCTGCCGCGACACGCGAGCGCGGATCTGCCGTGAGGCACGCGTCGAGAACGGAGTCGGAGATGTAGTCACAGACCTTGTCCGGATGCCCTTCGGAGACAGACTCGGACGTGAGCACGAAGCGGGATTTCGCCATGTTGTCTCGGTTCCTTGTGTTGAGCGCAGGCCCACTCTTTGACCGGGCTTGCATCATGCAGTCATTCGATTCGGCTCTCGCTCGACCTCGGCGCCGAGCCGTGCAATCCGCGCGAGAATCACGTCGCGCCGGCGGCGCGCCACGTTGAGGTCGGCCGTCCGCAGCGAGTGCCGAATACGCTCCTGCCGCCATCCATCGTAGATCACGGTATACGCAATCCACCACAGGCGGCCGTTGCGCCAGAGGTGATGGTTCGGATTCGACTGGTTGAACCGGCGATCCTGAGGCCCAGGGGAAATGGTCACGCGCGCGGCAGGGGCAGTGCGGACCGACGCCGGCGTAGTTGAAAGTGTTATTGACGGGGACATGGTGTCTTCTCTCCTACAGATTCAAGAAGACACCCGGAAGCTGCGGGATATCCCGCACGGACACTTTGATTGTTCGAGCCAAACCGCTCGTCCGCACAGCGCGCACCGAGCCTCAGCTGAACCACATCGCTCCGCACCGAAAACACTGGCCGCGCCGGGTGAGCTACCCCCCCGCACGACAGCGGCACGAAACTGGCACCTTGGGATGTCCGACCCAGGTTGCCGGACCCGCGTTGTTGGTCGCGGGCCGCTCCGGATGTCTGAGAGATTTTATCCGACATGCCTGTTGGTCGCAAGCCCAAGGGGCTAGGGGTTTAGGGATCGAGGGACAAACGGGCCCGAGTGACGTCGAGGCCGCACGCCGCTGGCACCGATATCCTCCAACCCGTGATCCCGTGATCCCTTGCTCCCTCGACCCTTCCACTGTCGTGCATCCGACACATTCTCATGCTTAACTCGCCACCATGCATAGCCTGCCGCCACCTCGCCATCTGACGGCGTGCGTCGTCGCTATTGGCCTCGCGCTGAGCGCGCCGCTTGGTGTGCTTGCCGATCGGGGCCCCCAGCCACTACCGTTCGCCCAGGATTGGTCAGACACCGCGCTCATCACGACTGACGATGACTGGTCGACTGTCCCGGGCATCGAGGGATACCTCGGCCAAGGTCTGACCTCGACGACCGGCGCGGACCCGCAAACGTTGCTTGGCGAGAGCACGGCTGCCGGGGATCTCGATCTCCTCGCCAATCGATCGAATCCCGACACGCTGATCAACGGTGGCGTGGCCGAGTTCGATGGCATCGCCAACCCGACGATCGCGCTCAACGGGTCGGGGACCGCCGACGCTCCTTACCTGCTGTTGTCGCTCGACACGACGGGCGCGAGCGGCATTACGGTCTCCTACACGCTTCGCGATCTCGATGGCTCTCCAGACGACGCGACACAGCAAGTCGCCTTGCAGTATCGGGTCGGTGACAGCGGCGCGTTCACCAACGTCCCGGAAGCCTACATCGGCGATGCGACGGGGCCCGATGAAGCCACCATGTCCACGCCGGTCCGCGTCACCCTTCCGGCAGACGCAGACGAAGTGCCGCTCCTGCAGGTGCGCATCATCACCACCAACGCGCCGGGCAACGACGAGTGGGTGGGAATCGATGATCTGCTGGTCGAGGGGGGCGGCGAACCGCCGCTCCCGCCAACCTTCGCCGCCATCCATGAAATCCAAGGCAGCGCCGCATCGTCTCCGCTGGCCGATCAATTGGTCATGACACGCGGCGTCGTGACGGCGCTGAGAAGCAACGGTTTCTTCCTTCAGACGCCCGCCGAAGAAACGGATGACGATCCGTCGACATCGGAGGGCATCTTCGTCTTCCTCGGTGCGACGGCAAGCGTCGCGCGTGGCGATCTGGTCGAGATCGAGGCACGCGTGACCGAGTTCGTGCCCTCTGCTGATCCCCATCAGCCACCGCTCACCGAGCTCGCCTCGCCGTCGCGCATCAGCGTGCTGTCGAGCGGCCACGCAATCCCCGAGCCGATCGCGCTCACGCCGGCGGACATGAGCCCGGGCGGCCCGATCGATGCGCTCGAGCGATTCGAGGGAATGCGTGTCGCCGCCTCGTCACTGACCGTGGTTGGGCCGACCCTGGGCAGCGTGAACGAGAGCGCCGCGACGGCGACGTCGAATGGCGTGTTCTACGCGGTCTCGAGTGATTTCGCGCGCCCCTTCCGCGAGCCGGGCATTGGTCTCCTCGACCCGCTGCCGAGCGGCGCGCCACCGAACGTTCCGCGGTTCGACACGAATCCCGAGCGGCTCCGCGTCGATAGCGATGCGCAGCTCGGAGCGCCGATCCTCGACGTCTCCAGCGGAGCGGTTGTCACCAATCTGATCGGCACACTCGACTACGCATTTCGGACCTACACGCTGTTGCCCGATCCGCCCGACGCGGCTGCCCCGCCCGGCATCACGCCGCCATTCGCTCCTTTGCCCGTTCGCGAGCGCGCACCTTCTGAATTCACGGTGGCATCCGCGAATCTCCAACGGTTCTTCGACGACCAGGACGACCCGAGCGTGGGAGAGCCGGTGCTGTCCAACGCGGCATTCCAAACACGGCTGGAGAAAGCGTCGCTGCTCATACGCACGCACCTCGACACCCCAGACATCCTGGGTGTCGTCGAGTTGGAGAACCTGCAGACGCTCGAAGCGCTGGCAACACGCGTGAGCGCAGACGCGGTGGCAGCGAGTGAGCCGGATCCCGCGTACGACGCTTACCTGGTCGAAGGCAATGACCCGGGCGGCATCGATGTTGGGTTTCTCGTCAAGGGTATGGACAACGGCAATGGGCAACCGCGCGTCGCGGTGACCCGTGTGACGCAGGAAGGCGCCACCGCTACGTATGTCAATCCCAACACCGGCGCGCTGGACACGGTGTTCGATCGCCCCCCGCTGGTGCTCGAAGCCACGGTGAGCTACGCCGACGGCACCCTCTTCCCCATCACGGTCATCGTCAACCACCTGCGATCGCTCATCGGGATCGACTCAGAAGAGCCCTCCGGCACAGGCACGGGAGGAGCGCGGGTCCGCGCCAAGCGCCAGGCGGGTGCTGAGCACCTCGCGTCCTTCGTGCAGGCGCGGCAGGAAGCGCGGCCGGACGAGCGTCTCGTGCTGATCGGTGATTTCAACGCCTTCGAGCTCAATGACGGCTACGTCGACGTCATCGGGACGATCGCCGGGCAGCCTGCAGATCCAGACGAGGTGGTGCTCGACAGTGACGACCTCGTCAATCCGGATCTCCTGAACCTGGTTGCCTCGCTGCCGCAAGAGGAGCGTTACACGTTCGTGTTCGACGGCAACGCGCAGTTGCTGGACCACGTGCTCGTGAACAGCGCCGCTGCCCCATTCGTGCGAGGCGTCGCCGTTGCACGGGGCAACGCCGACGCGCCAGAGGTTGCCAGAAACGACCCGTCGACAGCATTCAGACTGTCGGATCACGATGTAGTGATTACCTATTTCGGCGCGCCACCCACCGATCTGACCGAACAGGCGTGGCTACTACCGGCAGGGCTTCACCGTGATCCGCGCTCTCGGCTGTACGAAGGGTGGGTCGTGGTGCACAATCGGTCGCAGACTACGTTCACCGGTCCTCTGCACCTCGGCCTCGACCAGCTCACACCGGGCGTGACACTCGTCGACGCGACCGGCATGTTCGGCGAGCTGCCCTTCGTCACGCTGGAGGCCTCCTCACTCGCACCGTGGCGTGTGCTCGTCGTACCGGTACAATTTGCCAATCCAAACGCCGCACGCATCCAGTTCGGACCACGGTTGTTTCGAGGACTGCTGCCTTGAGGGTCTAGGCCCGACCTTTAGGTCGGGCGGGCGTAGATCAGATCCCCTGAGTGAACGAACAGGTCTGGCTCGAGCCGGCGCATGGACTCATAGGTCCGCATCCCGCCGCGCGCTAGACAGCGTATTCGTGATCTCGTACGCTGTATATGGTGCAAGTGCGCCTCGACTAGGAACAGGCGATGCAGTTGCGAGCACGTGCCAAGCATCTCGATGCGACACTCTCCGACCTCGTACGCGATATCCTGCACCGTGCGCTGGGCGAGCGTCCGCTCGCACA
>WHTT01000121.1 GCA_009377605.1 Luteitalea sp. | reverse complement strand
GATCCATCTCGAGCTGGCCCGTGAAGAGCGCCGTATTCGGTCGGTGGCCGATGGCAAGGAACACGCCGTCAACGGCAAGCGTGCTCGGCTCCCCGCTCCTCACGTTCCGCAGCGAGCTTCGGTGAGCTCGACGTTCCCTCGAGTCCGGCCGGCGTTGAAGATCGGCGCCGAGGCGCCGACGCTCGCCGTCACCATCCGCGCCGGCGCGCTCAGGAGATCGGAGAGCGCACGGCTTTGTCCGCCAAAGAACGCCGTCAGTCCAATGCGCGGGAAGAATTCCGCCTTCGCCGCGCCGATCTCGGCGTTGGCCGCAATCAACGTTACATGACCTCTCATCGAGGGAGTCGCCAGCCGACTGAGCCAGCGCTTCGGGCGAGGGCTCGGTGTCGCGACATTGCGCCGTGCGCGGAGTTTCTACCTGACATACCCCCGAGGCTCTGCAATCCCTCCTGATATTGGCGGTTTGGAGATTCGATCAACGCCGTTGATCGAATCGCGCAGCGGTCAGATTCACTCAGCAACGTTGATCGAATCCGCAGGTGCAGGCCGAGGCCTGTTTCCGCCCTTGCTCGGCTGGTCGCACTACCTCACACTCCTCCGCGTGCAAGACGACCGGGCCCGCGCCTTCTACGAAATCGAAGCCGCGCGCGAAGGGTGGTCGGTTCGCGAGCTCGAGCGCCAGGTCGCCTCGCTCCTCTATGAGCGCCTGGCCAAGAGCCGTGACAAGGAGCAAGTGTTGGCGCTCGCCAAGAAGGGCCAGACCGTCTCGGCGCCACGAGACGTCATCAAGGATCCGCTCGTCCTCGAGTTCCTAGGGCTCGAGGAGCGCCCGAACTGGCGAGAACGTGATCTCGAACAAGCGATCATTGATCGCTTGGAGTCCTTCCTGCTCGAGCTCGGCAAGGGCTTCTGCTTCGTCGCTCGCCAGAAGCGTGTCACCCTCGATAGCGACCACTTCTACATCGACCTTGTCTTTTATAACCGTCTGCTCCGCTGCTTCGTCCTCATTGATCTTAAGCTCGGCAAACTCACTCATCAGGACCTGGGACAGATGCAAATGTACGTGAACTACTTCGATCGCTACCAACGCGCGGAGTATGAGGCAGCAACGGTCGGCATCGTCCTCTGCTCGGACAAGAACGACGCGATGGTCAAGATCACGCTGCCCCGCGACAACCAGCGGATCCACGCCAGCCGGTACCGGCTCTACCTGCCTACCGAAGAGGAGCTGCTCCAAGAGCTCGAGCGTGAACGCGAAGACGCCGAACGGGCTCTCCGTCTCGCGGCCAAAGAAAGGCGCGATCGGAAAGGCTGAAGCCTACATATTCACGATCGTCGGCGGGACGATAGGAGAGGACAGGGATAGGAAACATTCGGCGAGTTTTCGTGGAGTTAAGCACCGGAGAGATGTACATGCAGCAGAACGAAGGCTTGCGGGGGTGGCGGCTGTTTGCCGCCGTTGGCATGCTTACGGTGTCGCCGATCGTGGTTGCGGCGCAGCGCGCGGCGACACAGCATGAGATGCACGGGCGTCACGTCGACCCCACGGCATACATCGCGTCGCTCGAGGATCCCAAGCGGGACGCGTACCAGAAGCCGCACGAGGTGGTCGAGGCACTGCAGATCGAGGAAGGTGAGGTCGGGGCCGATATTGGCGCTGGCTCCGGGTACTTCACGCTGCGCCTCGCCCATCATGTCGGGCCAACCGGCCGTGTCTACGCCGTCGACGTGAGCCCAGATATGATCCTCCATCTCAATCGGAGAGTTCATGACGCCGGTGTGCGCAACGTCGTCTCGCTGCTCGTGCCGCCAGACGACCCCCTCCTGCCCGACGCGAGCGTCGATCGCGTTTTTGTTTGCAACGTCTGGCATCACGTCGACGAGCAGGCGGCGTATCTCGAGATCAGCTGCGGCGGGTGACCCGCCCGCATCTCACTGCCGCACTGCCGCGCCTGGAACGGCGCGCCGCTGTCGATGGCGTTCGGCCAACGACTTGAGCGCGGATGGATGAAGGTCGAGTTCCTCTCCACCACATCAAGGCGCCCCAACGCGCGAGCACGGAGCCTGCGGCAGGCATCTGAACCGACCGCGGCGTTGCTGCGCCGGTTGCTTGAGTTCTGGGGGTTGCGCGGGGCGAGCGCTGCTCGAGTGAAGCCCCTTCTTCTTCGCATACAAGACCCCTTCGTGAGTGGCTGTTTCAAGGCGTTTCATGCAACTGTTTCATGGTGAAACGCTCCTTGAAACACATCGATTTACCCACTCGTTAGCCTCCGGGCTCTTTTTCGTTGCTCATATGGGTCCCGTCCCTGCGCCAGCCGGAGGTACGACAATTGCTCACGTAGCGGGTAAGGTAGCCTGAATCGCGTGCTCGCCACCTAGGAGCAGCCTCCGCTTCTCGGTTAAGGACAATGCCCACACTTGCCATCCCGACAGGGAGGACAGAGAGGATTTGGAAGCGGACGCGAGCGTTCGCCCCAGACGTAATCAGAGCGGCAACGATAGTCGGGCTCGTTGTGCTATTAAGCGTCGCCGCTATCGATAAGATTATCAACCTCTCCAGTTTCCACGCCGCAGTGCGGAATTACGTCCTGGTACCACTTCCAGTGGCGCGCGACGTGACGCTTCTCGTTCCGGCGCTCGAGTTGTGGGTCGCGGTTGGCCTAATGGTATCCATCTGGCGACCGTACGCCGCCATCGCAGGAGCGGGTCTCCTGGTGCTGTTTGCCGTGGGCCTCGGAGCGAACTATCTTGCGGGCGTGCCGGCGCCGTGCGGTTGCCTGTTCTCCCTCACGCTGGCGGACGCGACTGCACCGCACATAGTCTTCAACGGCCTTGTCGCTGCGCTAAGCCTGACGCTCCGTCTTGAGCATCGCTCTTAGGCTCTCAAACCATGCCGTCTCTCGGGCCGGCGGGATAGGCCCCGCCAAATGTACATACGAAAGGAGTCACAGGATGAACGACCACAAGGATGACACTCGAGAACAAGGTCGCACCAGGTCTCTCGCGGCCGTGCGACTTGGTCTGCTCGTCATGGCCCTAGGTGCTGGCGCCGCGCTGGCCACGCCGTACTCTTCTGCGAGTTCCTGTTCGGGAGACTGCGGCTGCGGGGGCGGGTCCACGCAGTGCTGCACGCTGGGCAACGGTGCCACCTGTTACCAGAGCTAAAAGGCCTCGGCATCGGCCGGGCCTCAGGCACCGCGGGCTTGGGTCCCGGCCGAATTACGAGGGACGGAGGCACATATGAACCGCACGATTCTCCCGTACTTGGCGTGCCCCGTTCTGTGCTTAGCGGCGAGCAGCATGGCCGGCAGACTCGTGCTCCCGCCCGTGCCGGCGACCGTCCCAACGCCCGACGTCATGATTCTGACCCCTTCACTGGCGCCAGACATCGTCCCGGCCACGCAGGCGGAGGGAGCCCGTAGCTGGCTAACATGGGAGAAGACGCCGACCGGATCCTTCCGCGTCGAACGTAGCGCGATTCCGTCACGTCTGATCACGGTAAGCAATGGCCTTTTCGTCTTATCGCAGGCGGAGCGGAGCATCCGACTCTATTCTCACCGCGGCCGCTTGCTTCGTCGGTACGGACCGCTCGGTGACGGGGCGAGGCCCATCTCGGACTTTGCCGTGACCTCAGATGGCCTCGTGTGGGTTGCCGACCCCAATGGCATCACGAAAGCGCTGCACCCAGATGGCTCGGCCGCCAAGCAACTTCCTGCGGCGATACGCGCCTTGACGATCGCGTCCATCGGCGACACGTTGGTCATTCAACCCGTTGCGACCCCTGTCTTTGAGTATGGCGATGCGATGCTCCTCCTCGTGAGCCCTGGGAGGCATCCCACGGCTCTCGCGTCGTTCGTTGAAGACCACGCGCGCTTTGGCATGGCCGTCAGCGGTATTCCGGTCGCGTCGCCAAGTGGCGACAGCTTCTACTACGTTACGAGGTCCGCCGGACTCCTGGCGTCGTACTCGCCCGCGGGAGAACTCCGATATCTCACTCGCACCATCGCCGCCCCGGAGCTTCCATCGCTCGAACTGACGCCGACTGGCGCTACGAAACTCCCCGCCCAGGGCGACGAGTTTCTGAGGAGCGTTGCCGTCCGCGGACGCTATCTGCTGACACTGACCGACGTAAAGCCTGGCGATCCCCTGCAGCGAGATCCCACGTCTGTCGTCGACGCGTACGACCGCGCCACCGGGCGCTATGTGGGCTCGTTCGCCCTGCCGGCGAGAATGCGTGCCATAACGACAATGGCGGACACCCTCTATACCGCGTCGAACAACGACATCCTCTCGTGGACTCTGCCACCTGCACTCACACAGTGACGGCCAACCGGCCCGCTTTTGCGCAGATATGCGCACCTCGCATCGCGAGGTACGGCGCTCTCGTTGGGCTAATCATGCTCGGATGGCACTATGTTGCTCAGCCGGCCCTCCTCGTTGGCCATTCGATGCATCCCACGCTCCAAAGCGGTGACCGGGTGCTGGTATTCAAGCTTGTCGAGACTGCCGTCGGCAGCTGGGGCCGCAAGCTCCGCCGTCAGGACATCGTCCAGTGTCGCAACCCGGGTGCTCCACAGCACCTGCTCATTAAGCGGCTGATCGGGCTTCCTGGAGACCGGCTAACCATTCGCGATAGACGCGTATTCATCAATGATGTAGTGCTGGATGAGCCGTATAAGCGGCACGACTCCCGATGGATGGACCAGTCCGACGCAGTGTTCCCAGACGAAACGCGAAACGTTCTGGCGCCAACTGCATTCACGATGTTCGATACCTGGGTCCGCGACGGCTACTTAGTAGTTCCACCAGAGCACTATTTCGTGTTGGGTGACAATCGCTCGACATCACAGGATAGTAGACTGTTTGGCATGGTCGCAAGCGACGACATTCTTGGCGTCGTCGTGCTGGTTGCATGGTCCTTCGACAGTTATCAGTGTCAGCGGACCTCTGATGCGGGTGGTTGCGCCTTTCGCTCATTCCGTTCCGCTCGTATCTTGCTTGATCCGACGCGCTGACTGCGATTTCGCCTTAGAAGCGTCGATTGTCTTGACCTGTCCCCATGTGGAGGCTGTACGAGTAACGGTCGCCGTCGCTTAGTGAGCCAGGGCGCCAGGTGTGACCAGGAGCCGATTGACGCGCCCAGGACAACCGCCGCCCGGCCAGACGCCACAGACGTCGCCGGATTGGACTTGAGCTAGTGACCGAGACCTCTCAATTGTAACAACGGTGGCACCAGGTTATGCGCACACAGGCCATTATTCTGCTCGATCTCCTGCCTGTATCCGTGTACTACCGTCGGTATTTCCACTCGCGACACGGGTGTACTGCGCTGCAACATTGCGTCTGCGCCGTCGCAGCACTAACTCGCGACGTGACCGTGGTGACATTTGATGATACGGACCACAGACGTGCCCACACCCTTCTGAGCGGTCACCCATGCAGGGTCCATCGATCGCATGAGTGCTTGGAGCTGCATGCGATCGTCGAAGCGGTGGGCGAAGAAGACAAGAACATCCTCGTCTATCGACTGGAATGTCTCCTGACTCCGCACGAACTGATTCGCCGAGCTCTGAGCTCTCACGTCGAGCGTGGTCATGGGATGACCTGGGCAGAGGGTCTCCCGACCACCGGGACGCCGGTCCTCTTCAGAAGGGAGTTTATTTCTCGATTCGTTGCGCTGGGCCTGCCGGACGTTGGCAAGACCTGCGAGGCAGTCCTCGATATCGTGCGCCGTACAGGCGTCGCAAACGTGAGTACCGCTGTGGGATTGGCCGCCGTAGGCATTCCCGTCGAGACGCTGTACGGGCCGTGCCCTATCTCCGCAGTGGATATCGCTGTCGCGTACCCCCGTGACGTGGATCGTCTCTTGACTGTCCTCGAGCGGCACCAGGGTTCGGATGGTGAGGAGGGGTCGTGGGCCCGCCTCAATACCTGGCAAGTACTCGCCGTGAAGCAGCGGGAAGCCGAACTTGCGAGGTTGACACAAGCTGCTAACGTCCCACCTGTGGGACCCGGCCGCCGCGTGCATCGTGTCCTGTACGTTTCCCACGCTTCAGGGTACTCTGGCGCAGAAGAAAGTCTCCTCCAGCTCATCCGCCACTTGCCACAGCACGCTTTTGAAAAATGCGCACTCGTTGCGCTTGAGGGACAACTTACCAGCCGTCTACGGCAAGCCGACGTTGAGGTCGTCTGCCCAGAGAGAGAGTTCCTTCGCCCCACGCTCGAAAACCTTCTGTACGCGGCTAGCGTGCTGCGTGACCTGAGGCCCAATATCGTTCATCTTAACGGACTCGACGGCCTGCCAGTGCTCGCCGCGGTAAAGGCACTTCGCATTCCGACGGTACTCCATGTTCGTAATGGAGTGTTCGGAGCATACGAAGAGTATGCGTCTGCGGCGGACCGGATCATTGCGGTATCCGAGTTCGCGAAGAGGGGTGTCCTCTCAATGGTCAGTGATGTTGCTCACATTACCGTAATCTACGACGAAGTAGATCCTGACACCTTTAGGCCCGACCTATACGGTGCTGCTGAGGCACGATGTGGCTTTGGTCTTCCGGAAACAGCATTCGTTGTCGGGATGGTTGCTCGATTCGCCAACATTAAACGCCATGACATTATGATTCGGGCGATCGCTGAAGCTCGAACACGCATTCCTGACATTCGACTTCTGCTTATAGGCGAGAACTTCGAGCATCCCGAGGTGTTCGCTTCGACGCGCGCGAAAATCGCGGAACACGGGGTAGAAGGCTGCGTGACATGGGTGCCTTTCGTAGAAGACATCCGTCGGGTACACGCGTCGCTCGACGTTCTCGCGCTCTGCAGCGATGCTGAGGGGCTCGGACGGTGTGTGGTAGAGGCAATGGCGATGGCGGTCCCCGTCGTGGTGACGAGGAGCGGAGGCACTCCCGAAATAGTTCGTCATGGAGTGAATGGTTTGGTGGTCCGCCCAGATGACCCGCACGCGCTTGCGGAAGCACTCGTCGACGTAGCCGCCCAGCCGAACAAAGCTGTGCGCCTTGGACGCTCGGGGAGGGACTTCGTCCTGGCGCATCTCACCGCCGCCGCCTCGGCTGAGGCGGTCGCCGGGATCTACGACGACCTGATGAAGTCTCCTGTTTAGAATGGCTTACTGGCGGAGGCTGCGCTTGGATCACGCCTCCGAGGCTGCTACGGTCGGCTCGCGATCGCCGCCGAAAAACCCGCCCCTACAGATCACGATTGACACCAACGCGTGGATCGGTTTTCCTGTTCCGCGTACAGCGCCATTTCGCTGTGGCTGTGAAACGTCGGTCGCGTAGCCATTCGCCAGCACGATTCTGGCAAGCCCTGGAGTTGTTCCGATGCGTCGCTCGCTATTGTGGGATTCGACAGTCCGCAACATGCACTACGCTCTGCGGTTGCTCTTACGCATGCCGGGAAGCACGGGCGCCATCCTGGTGTTGTTAGCCCTCGGGATCGGTGCGAATGCCGGCGTCTTCAGCCTCGCAAACGCAGCACTGTTGAATGCGTTGCCCGTTCGCGATCCGCAGACGCTGTACTTCGTCGAAGCTGTGGGTCTTCAGGCGCAACGCGGCGGAGTTTCCTACCCGCTCTTCCAGTCGCTTAGGAACGAAACGTCAGCGCTATCACATCTCGCGGCATTCCAAACCGCTGAGCTGGCTGTCACTATCGACGGCGAGTTCGAATCCGTGTCGGCACAATATGTGTCGGACAACTTTTTCGACCTTCTCGGCGTACGCGCTGTGCTTGGGCGCGTGCTGCTTTCCGAGAACGAACAGACCATGGGCCGAGTGGACGCCAGCGGCTCCGTCGCCGTGATCAGCCATCATTTTTGGGAGCAGCGTTTTGGTAGACGCCCGGACGTACTAGGCAAGCCCATCCGAGTGGGTGAGAGGATGGCAACGATTGTGGGCGTGACCGGGCCCGAATTCTTTGGCCTGCAACCCGGCCAGCGTGTGGATGTGACCTTTCCCTTAACGCTGGTCAATTCTCGAGTCCTGGAGAACAACACGGCGTCTTTCTTGACGGCTGTCGGACGTCTGCCCGTCGCGGACAGCATCGATACAGCGCATACGGAGCTGCAGGCATTACTGACACGCTGGGTCGAAGGCGAAGGTATTTCCGACAACATTCGGGGCGGCTACTTCTCTCGCGTGCGGTTGAGCACGGCCAATAAGGGACTGGATGCACTCCGACTCCAATTCTCGGGCCCCCTGTTAGTGCTCATGGCGATTGTCGGATTGGTCCTTTTCTTAGCCTGTACCAATGTGGCAAGTCTGTTGCTGATGCGGATGGCCAGACGGCAGCAGGAGTTGAGCACGCGCGTCGCGCTAGGCGCCAACCGGTCCGAACTAGTACGCCAGGCAGCTGCCGAGACCTTCCTGCTGGTGGCGGGAGGAACGCTGCTAGGTCTGCTTGTCGGATGGGGAACGGTTAATGTACTAGCATCGTTGCTCCTCGACCCCTCGGATGGGTTCCACCTTGACGTGCCTCTTGATGCACGGGTCGTCGCGTTTACCGCAACCGTTGCCCTAGTCGCCGGGCTGATCTGTGGCGTTGCGCCTGTCTTGTGGATCTCCAGAATCTCCCCTGCGCAGGTGATCCAGCAACAGTCGCGTGCCGTGATCGGTGGGCGCGGAATGTTGGCGCGCGGCCTGCTGCTGTGCCAAGTCGCACTGGCGATTATGCTGCTCACCGCCACTGGGTTACTCGCCAGAACGCTGCAAGCGCTTCACAGCGTCGATAAGGGTTTTCAGCCGGAGGGGGTATTGGCGATGCGGGTTGAGGCGAACAACCACGCATTCTCCGAAGCCGAGATTGGAGGGTTGTGGTCGACTCTCCTCGACGACGTCCGCACGATTCCCGGTGTCAGCCAAGTCTCCTTTTCGAGCTTGACTCCCCTTACCACAGGGGGCGCCGGGGCCATCATCGGGATTCCCGGATTCGTGGCAGGATCCGACGCCGACCTTCAGGTCACGCGGAACGAGGTCAGCCCAGGCTATTTTTCCGTCATGAAGATTCCTGTTCTCGCTGGGCGGACGTTCACGACAAGCGACACTGCCGACGGGCAGCGCGTGGCAATGATGAGCGAGACAGCAGCACGCTTCTATTTTGGTGGGATCCACCATGCACTCGGTAAGTCCTTTACCCTCGGGCAGGAATTCGTCCAAATTGTGGGTGTGGTTCAAGATACCGCGTATCGCAGCTTACGCGAACAACCACCGCGATTATTATATCTGCCGCTCTCCCAGGGGTTGGAGCAACATTTTGCACTGACACTCGCGGTCGGAACGTCCGTGGACCCCTTAAGCTTGCACAATGTCATCCAGGATCGTATCAACAACCGTAGCGGCCAGATTCTGCTCCGGGACGCCAAGACCATGGACGCGCAGGTCGAGGATTCGCTGCGTCAGGAGCGTACGCTGGCGACTCTCTCAACGGCGTTCGGGAGCCTAGCGCTTCTCCTCTCCGCCGTTGGCCTCTACGGAATGCTGCTGCAGTCTGTAATCGGTCGAACACGAGAGATCGGCCTCCGCATTGCAATGGGAGCCACGCCCATGGCGATTTCACGTTTGCTCCTGAAGAACGTCGTCCTGATGATGACGATCGGGGTTGGCCTCGGACTGGGCGGTTCGCTGGCCGTTGGGCGCCTACTAGAGAGCCAGCTGTTCGGCGTGCGGCCTGTCGATCCTGTCACCTTGACGGCGACGCTACTGATCTTTGGCATCACCGCGGCGGCAGCGTGTGCAATTCCCCTTCGCTATGCCGTCCGCATCGATCCGCTTGTTGCCATACGGGATGAATAGCGTGCCTTTGGGCGATTGTTCAGTGCTTTTGTGTCTTGCGGCGCCCTCCTTTTATCCAGTTTCCAAATCGAGAACCTCGTCGTAAAGGAGCATCGTATCGCGCGCGGTGCTGGACGAGGTGAGATGCGCCCGTACGTACGCCAGTCCGGCGTCGGCGAGCTGTCTGGCGTAACACCGATCAGTGAGAATCGTGTCCAGCGCGCGTGTCAGTGCTGCGACGTCACTGGTGTCCACGAGCATCCCACCACCAGAATGCGTTAGAAGCTCGACAAGCCCGCCAGCCCTCGTAACAACCACTGGCAAGCCCATCGCCATTGCTTCCAGAACACATGTGCCGAGCGGCTCGTAATCCGAACACAACACCAGCACGTCCGCCGCGGCCATGGCCAAGCGAACGTCTGCCAGAAAGCCGGCGAAAGTGACCTGCTCCCTCAGGTCCAGCTCATGTACCAACGCAAGCGTCTGCCCATACGTCCGGTCGTTTGGCATCGCCTCGCCCACGCACAGCAGATGAACGGATAGATGGCGACGATTTAGTTCCGCGATGGCACGAATCAGCAAATCGTGACGTTTGTTGGCAACGAATCGCGCGATGATAAGCACGGTGCGCAAGGAGGCAGGCAATTGAAGACGGCGGCGCGCGTCGGCACGAGCGATCACATCTGGTGCAAACCTGGAGACGTCGACGCCGTCGTAGATGACCTTTACGGCGTTCTCATCGACGTCGCATGCGACCACACGATGCTTGATAAAGTGTGACACAGCGATAACTTTAGTGGCGGAATCCAGCGTTTCCCTCCAACTGCTCAGATTGACAACGCGCACGTGCTGGACCATAGGGATCTGGAGTTCCGAAGCTGCAATCAACAGAGGAGTTCCCGAATCACCATTGTTGTGGATCAAATTTGGTGCCCACTCCTGCAAAACCGAACGAACGTAGCGATAGTTACACAACGAACTGCTCGCGAATTCCTGATTCCGAACGAACATAACGTCGGTGCTGGGACGCATGCGGCTGACGAACTCACCGTCCATCGCCACGAGGCCCGCCGCGCAGTATCGGTCTCTATCGAGATGCGCGACCACTTGACACAGGCTCTCCTCAGCACCTGAACAGGCGGAGGGATTGGATACGTACAGGACTCGCTTTGGATCGTGCGGAAGGGAGCGGTGGCGCGAACGCCAGGAGGACAGGTGACGCCCCTTTCGCTCTGTTGCCTGGTGCCGCCACAGCTGCAGCAGCGACACTTGTTGACTGGCTCCGTCGGTCGCTTCTATAACACCTCGTGCGATCTCGACATCGCCGGAGGCATGTATCGACACCTCAGACGGCATGACTCCGCCAGAGATCTGCCCGTGAGGAGTAAGACGCCCACGCCGGAAAGATAGGCCGAGGTCGAATGCCGTTTGAGCCCGTTCCACCAGATCCAGTGCGGTGCGTGGATGGGAAGGGAGATCCGGCACTTGCAGCTCCATCAAGCCCTTGAGGAGGGGCCTACTGAGGAGATCTGGTGCCACCATCGGCGGTAGCCCGGCCACCGTGGAAGTCGTGTACCCTCCAGCATCGTGAAAAGCTTCGAGTTCAGCGATCAGTCCGCCTGGGGCGAACGCCAGCTCAATGTCGGCAACGATACAGTCGTCGAGCCCTATCTGCTGAACGAGGGCCCACAGTGACTCCAGACCGGGCGTCAGATCTGTGGGGGCTGTGATAACCGGCAGATGTGGAACGACGTGTGCGAGGCAGTCTTCGTCGGACGCTCGGCTGTACATCAGGTACACCGGCGCGTCCGTCTGCAGGCCTATTCGCTCTACACACCAATCGAGGAGCAGACGGCCACTATGAATCCGCTCCAGATACGGTCGGTAGGCGATTGAACGCGTCCACGGACGCACCAAGACGATGACCGGCCGACGAAGTGACATGGCAGCCATCGACCACCATCCTATCGAGCTGATCGCTCAACGCGCCTAAGTTATCCTCGCGCGCGGTTGCCGCAGTCGACGCCAAAATGTGGTGCGACTGATTCCGAGCGCCCTTGCCGCGCGCGTGCGGTTGCCAGAAAAGCGCTCAAGCACTTCAAGGAGGCGCCGGCGTGCCTCTTCGTCACGTGCCACCGTACTCAGAAACTGCGCCCGCGAGGATTGAGGGATTCCCACCGCTTCGACGAGGTCAAGGCGGGTAATGACCTCCCCCGTCGACATGGCGACGGCTCCCCCAACCATATGCTTCAGTTCACGCACGTTTCCGGGCCATTGGTACTCCTGCAGCCACGTCCACGCATCGTCCGAAAGCGATCGGACGGGCTGGCCAGATCGTACGGCGCATTGACGGAGACAATCCATCACCAGCGCCGGGATGTCGCGCGGGCGGTCTCGGAGTGGCGGCACGTGAAGAAGGACTCCGCGCAAGCGGTACAGCAAGTCCTGACGAAATCGACCACGGTCCACGTCGCGCTGGAGATCACAATTCGTGGCGGCAATTACCGCAACGTCTACCCACCGCGGTCGCGCGTCCCCGAGGCGCGGGACTTCTCCGCTCTCGAGAAACCTGAGCAGACGCGCTTGACTCACCGGGGGGATCTCGCCCACTTCGTCGAGGAAAAGCACACCGCGGTGGGCTTCCTCCGCGTATCCCTTCTTGTCTCTGACGGCTCCCGTGAAAGCGCCCTGTCGGTACCCAAAGAGCTCGCTTTCAATGAGGGTCTCTGGCAGTGCACCACAGTTCACGGGAACGAACGGGTGACTGCGCCGAGGCCCCGAGCGGTGGATGAATTTTGCGACAACCTCTTTGCCGGTTCCAGTCTCCCCAGTGATCAAGACTGAACAGTTCGCTGCGGCTACCCTCGTCGCACGTCCAAAGATCGCGAGCGTCGCCGGATCAACGGCTACGACCCCACCCGTCAGCGACGTGGTTCCACGTGCCGGCGAACCACCCGTTCTTGCCATCCGGCGTTGGACCGCATCGCGCACGACCGACGGCAACCGATCAGTGTCGGTCGGCAGCTGTAAAGTACTGGTAGGCTCCCTCCCGCATCGCCTCTGCGACAGCGCCAGCGGAACTGCTGAAGCCGGTCACGATTATCACCTCGATTTCCGATGCCGTCACCTTGACGTGCCGCAGCAGGTCAAGTCCGTCCTCGTCAGACTGTATGCGCATCTCGGTCACTACGATGCCGCAGCGGCATGACTGGAGGGCTTCCTTGGCCTCGGGTAAACAGGCTGCGACGCTGATCTCGTGCCCATCCCTTCGGAGCATCTCGGCAAAAACCGCACTCACTGACGGTTGACCGTGAACGACGAGAATGCTAGCCATCGAGCCTCCCCCCGATGAGTTTGTCACTCAACGGACGCTCACGTTGTGGGCGCGGCTAGATACGCATGCACAGATCTAGAGCGCAGGACTGAGACTGGGCATTAGGATAGCGCCAATGCCAGCGCTAGTGAAGGTCAGAAACGACGGAAAAGTGAACACCATCGGAGCCCCGACCACCCCGCGTCGCTGTCGCACAACCGCAACAAGGAACCAGTGCGGTAACCGCATGTACGGTATTGAACGTCATAACGTTATAGAAAGTACTCATGGGGAGTTGCCGAGCCTCGTCGACCGGGTGTCTTTGGAGGCTTTGGCGCTGTCATGGCTCAGTTTCTCCGCGACTGGCCGGGGCAGGTGCAATTTGCGTTATGCAGCCGATCGCTGGGCTATGGTGATGCTTCGGGTCGTTACGGCCGAGGGAGACCCGAAGACGGTGAAGAGGTGGGCGAACCTCCTGGGCGTGAGCCGCACCACGCTCGTCACCTGGTGCAGGGCCACCGGCGTCCCTGCGAAATCGTCCCTTGACCTCGGGAGGCTTCTACGAGCTGTGGCGCTGAGCAGAGGTAACCTGCGAGATCTCTTGCAGGTGCTGGACATCGCCGAGCCGCGCACTGCCGAAAGACTCCTGCGACGAGCGGGCCTGCGGCCTGACATGACTGTGGGCGTACTCAAGCTCCTCGATACCCAACGTCTTGTTCGCAAGCCCGAGGTGTTGGAATCGCTGCGGGAGCATCTTTACCGCCATGGTTTTCGGTGATCCTGCACGTGCGGTCGGACGGCCTCGCTACGTGCCGCACGTGGACGGCCTCGACGTCGACATCTCGATAACAGGCATGACCAGCCAGCTGCCGAGGCGCGCCTTCCGAGTGCTGAGCACGCCAGTGACGACGCCGCGAACGGGTGAATGAGGGACGCGCGTAGCATTGGTGGCTTCCTGTTCGGCGTGGCACCGCTCGACGCTACAACGCGGGATGGCGGTGCCGTGCTCGTTGTACTGGTGGTCGAGTTCGTGTCGTACCTACCCGCACGGCGCACCGAGGTCGAGCCCGAAGTGCTGCAACTCCGCAACTAGCCCTAAAACAAGCGTGTGCCGCGATCCGTTGAGCGGCCCGAGCGGGGTAACTGCGAGCGCGGACACTCCCGTCGCCAGCGCCCGTGCCGCGCTCGCGACTGCTCAGTTATCAGTAACTCAGGTCGTCTCTCCCTCTCTCGAGAACGGTGAATGCCATCCGGGCCTCGCTATCCCGGTGTCACGGTGCCGCGGCGCGGCGTGTCGCCGTCACGGCCCTTCCAGCTGGGCCACCACGCGGAGAAAGACGGCTTGCCACGGATTCCACGCGAGCAA
>WHTT01000120.1 GCA_009377605.1 Luteitalea sp. | reverse complement strand
GGGCATCGAGGAGCCGGAAGTGCTGCAAGTACCAAAGCTTGCTGTGAGCAGGCATGATGAGATCTTGAATCCTGAGACGCTTCGGCGGGCCGCGAGGATTCCGATGAAGCAGGCTAACACCGAAGGCGTCCGGCCGCGGAGAAGTGGTGAACTGACTCACGCGCAGAGTGGAACTTGCATGATCGGTGGCGTTGGCGGGCTCGGATGGTGGTCAGTCCAGCCGATTACAGCGCCGGGCCAGTTGATCGGGGCGAGGCACTCCGTAGAGCACACTGCGTCCATCGACCACCACCGCCGGCGTGGCAAAGAGGCGGTAGCGCGCGACGGCTTCCGGTGCCCCCTCGAAATCGCGGCGAACTACGCGGACATCCTCGCGTTCGGCGGCGAACCGGACCACCGCTTCGTACGCGGGCGGACACGCGAAGCAATGGTCGCAAACGAAGACTTCGATGACGTGGACCATGTGGCTCATCGGATCAACGGGATCGGGGGAGTAAGGGCATCAAGGGACAAAAGGGGCAAGGGGCAAAAGCGAGGGTTACTCGGACCGAGAGGGATCGCCCGGGTCCCCATTTTCGGGTTCACCCTTCTCGGCCTCGATTTGCCCCTCGGTTCTACCCCTTCACCCAGTCTCAGTCTGAGGCCTCGGCTTTCACCGATCCAGAGTCTCGGCGTGAGCTGCGTCACAGTTCTCGGCTTCAAGGTTCCTCAGCGCACGTGGGTGGCGACTTTCTGTGAGCTACTTCACTGAGTGGAGCGGTTCGTGCGGCTGGTGCTTCGAAGGTGGGCAACAATGTCCACCAGGCTTAGACACGGGCCGGTGTCGTGAGAGGAGGGATGCCATGTGGTCATGCCGCTCTATCAGCCTCCTGTTTGGCCTCGTGGCAGCGGCAGGCATAGTCGCGGGGGCTCGCGAGGTTGTCTCAGTGACCGGGCAGGAAGAGGACAACAAGCTCTACGTCGTCGTTCCAAAGGACGCGATCCGAGCGATCGATGAGCCGGAGTTCGAGCCGGCAGCGGAGGCGGATCGCGGCATGGCAGACGAAGAGATCGTCATCGGCCTTGTGAGTGAACGGGAGCAACGTGCCTACTCCACCTGGCATCTCGACCGCCACGAGATCGTGAACGACGTGTTCGAGGGAAGACCCGTCGCCGTCACGTGGTGACCGCTGTGCGGCACTGGCATCGTGTATGCCAGAAACGTTGCGAGCCGGACATTGACGTTCGGTGTATCGGGCATGCTCTATCGTGACGCGCTGGTGATGTTCGATCGGGAGACCGACACGCTGTGGACGCACGTCGATGGGCACGCGATCAAGGGTGGCTTGGAGGGTCAAGTGCTCGAGGCAGTGCCGGCCGTTCATGCCACCTGGCGGGAATGGAAAGCGATGTATCCAGACAGCCAGGTGCTCAAGAAACGTGGTGCGGACCGCTCGGCGTACCAAGACTACATCCGGGATTCGACGCGGCTCGGTATCTTCGGCCGACGAAATCAGGATACGCGCCTGCGTGGCAAGGAGCGAATACTTGGTATACGGACCGACGAAGCAACCGTCGCCTTTCCGCTCAAGGCTATACGTCGTGCGGGCGTCGTCAACGCACGCGTCGGCGAGCTGCCCGTCGTGCTCGCAGCGCCTGGTAAGGACCTGCCTGTTGTCGCCTACGTTCGGCGTGCAGACGACCGCGTCTTGACCTTCGCGCTCGAAGCAGCCGCAGCCGGCGGCGCCGAGAGCGTGCTTCGCGATCGCGAAACGGGCTCACAGTGGCGGCTGGCTGATGGTGTTGGCATACGAGGGCCACTCGCTGGGAAACAACTGGCGCGAGCCGTGGCGCATCCCGCCTTTTGGTTTGGTTGGCGAGGATACTTCCCGCACTCGGACGTGTGGCGTCCCGGGACGTCAGACACCGACAGGAAGAGGTGATGAGTCCTACCACTCCCTTCGTGACGCGATCATATCCACCGCCAGCGCCACACATCCGATGCGAGGGACCGTGAGCCCTTGCGTTTCCCAACCCACGGATTTGGATCGACCCGTCCCGCTCGATTCAAGGGAATGAATGACGAGAGCAGTACGCGCGTGTGACCCACAACGAGCCTGCTTGACAACCGTATCAGCTGGCGACGAGATATGCCGTTGTCACGTGCTCTGACAGTCACTCAGTGAAGGGCTCGGCGTAGAACTTCTCTTTGCGGAGTGTGTTGGACGCTCAGCAAACGCTCATCGATTGCTCTGCGTGTGCTCATCGCCGTGCGCGTTGGTTTCGGTACCGAGCGGCGACCGACTTGCAGTGCCTCTCCCAAAGTCTCGCTTACGAAATCATTAGGACGACTAACGGTTAGACGGTGAAGGGGGAGGGCGGCTGCAGGCCTCCTATCGCTGGAGCCAGCTCGAAGGCACCTACGAAGGCTTCTTCCGCAACGACAACGGCCAGTCTGATCGGGGCATCACGTCGCTCTTCGACTTCCCGCCCAACGATCCAAACTTCCTGACGCTCGCGGAAGAGGAAGGCATCATCGTCAGAGGTGACCCACGGCTTCTCGGTGTCGAGGGGCCGCTCCCGAACGACCGGCGTCATCAGGTCAAGCTGTTCGGCAACTACGCGTTCCCCTTCGGGCTGAACGTTGGTGCCGGCTTCATTGCCAATTCTGGAGAGCCGCTCACGCCGCGTCGAATCCGGTGTTTGGCAACGACAGCGAGATTCCCGAAGCGCCGCGCGGTTCCGGGTTCGAAACGGCTGACGGCTTTCGAACGCGCACCGAGACCGAGTACAACATCGACGTCCACGCCGACTACGCCTTTCGGCTGGCGGGTCGACGGCGTATCACGGCCGTTCTCGACATCTTCAATCTCTTCGACCTGGATCGCGTGATAGCCTACGACAATCGCACGGAGCTCGGATCTGGAGGGTTTTTGAGGAGGTGTGCCATGACACAGCGGGGACGTCGATTGCAGCGGTGGCTAATCGTCTCGGCACTTGCGGCGTCTAGTGGCGCGATGCTTGGGCGCGCGCAGGTCCAACCCGCGCCGCCGTTCGACAAGAGCGGCGAGATCACCGTCCCAGAGATGGCGGGGATCAGCGAGACGGACCTCAGTGGCGGTGGCTTCAGCGGCACAGGCCCACCGCCGCGTGTGAGCACGAATGTGCGAGTGAACGATGCGCAGCGGTTCTTTCCGGATGGTCTCATCGGGCGATCCGAAACGAGCATCGTCGCGAGCCGAAATGCCCAAGGACTGGTCGCGGGCTGGAACGACGCCGACGGGTTTTGTGCGCTCGGCACCGACTGCACAGTCACACAGCTCGGGCTGACCGGTTTTGCGTTCTCCGCTGATGGCGGAAAGTCGTGGACCGACGGCGGTGCGCCACCGCTCTTCGACGACATCTTCACCTTCGGCGATCCGTGGCTCGACCGCGGTGGCGCCGACAAAGACACGATCTACCTGTCGAGCATCGGCAGTGACCTGGGCACCGGCCAGTTCGGCATGAGCATCCACCGGGGCCGGTTCAGCGGTCCAGGGCAGTTCGCCTGGGAGGACGTGCGCTTCGTGACGCCGGGGGTCACGTCCGGACCAGGCGGAGGAGACTTCCTCGACAAGGAGGCGATCGCAGCGGCGAAGGACGGGAGCGGCATCGTGATCATGTCGCTGACCAACTTCCTCGATCTTGCCGCGCGGAACCAATGTCCCGAAGCGTCGGCGATTGGCTTTGGGCAGATCGAGGTGTTTCGATCAACCGACGGTGGCGACACCTACCAGGGACCAACCGTCGTCGGCCCCGATCTCACGGACTTCGCTGCTGACGCCAACTGCAACGTCGGCGTCGGTCAGCAAAGCTCCGCGCCGGCGTTCGGCCCGAACGGTGAGGTGTACGTGGTGTGGGAGCGTGGACCGCGGTTCGACCTCACGGACATCTCGGGAGAGGCGGAGATCGTGATAGCCACGTCGCTGGATGGTGGTGCCACCTTTGGTCCGCCGGTCGTCGTGGACCAGATCAACCATATGCGCGGCGCACCGCCTGTCGCGTACAACCGCAACCGGACCAACAATCACCCGCGGATCGCCGTCGCATCGAACGGCTCACAGCAGGGGCGCGTCTACGTCACCTATTCGAGCATGGTGGTGCCGGTGTCTGGCGTGCCGGAGAGCATCCCGTGCCCACCGGCCGTGCCGGCGGATCGCCCATGCGTCGCACAGAACCTGACCTCCTCTCAGGCAGTCTTGAGCTACTCTGACGATCAGGGTGCGACCTGGAGCGCACCGGTGCCGCTCGCGCCGTCGGTTCCCGCTGAAGGCGTGAAGCGGATCTGGCCAACCGTCAGCGTTGGGCCGGGCGGTATCGTCGAAGTGGTGTACTACGAGAGTCTCGAGGCTGGCCTCACACCGGATCCGACAGACATCGAGTGCAACCAGACGCTGCAGGGAAATGTCCGGCGTGCCGGTGAAGCAATCTCGCTCGTCGACACATACTGGGTCCGCTCGGGCGACGGCGGCGCGACGTTCAATACACCTGTACGGGTGAGCGAGGTGAGCACCAACTGGTGCCAGGTCGTCAGCAACATCATTCCCAACATGGGCGACTACATCTTCAGTACGAGCATCGGCAACCGTGTGCTGCCGGTGTGGGCGGACGGGCGAGATGGCGTGCCCGACACCTTCTACGCACGTGGCCTCGGTGCGGGGAAGTCGGGGAACTGACGGCGCACCGCAAGCGGCTTCTTGTGTGAGCTTGCTCACACTCTCTTGCGATTGCGCGCGATCCGGCGAATAGGGTACGGCGTCGAAACAACGAGACGCCCATGCATCGACAAGAGCCGACGGAGCCTTCGCGGTTCCGGTTCGGTCTGTTCGAGCTCGATCTGCGCCGGGGAGAGCTCAGATCCAACGGCCGACCGGTTCGCCTGTCGCCACAGCCGTCCAGGCTGCTGACGCTGCTGGTGAGCCGGCCAGGTGAGCTCATCACGCGCGACGAGATCCGGCAGTATCTGTGGCAGGAGGACACGCATGTCGACTTCGATGCGGGCCTGAACTTTTGCATTCGTCAAATACGGCTCGCACTGCACGACCACGGCGAAGCGCCCCGGTACATTGCGACGCTTCCCAAGCGCGGCTATCGCTTCGTCGCGCCCGTCCAGGTCGTTTGGACAAACGGGGAGGGCTTCGCCTCTCAGGTCGCGACATCGTCAGAAAACACGGCGCCCGCGAGTGAAGGCGGCACGGCAAAGCGCCGCGACCAGCTCTCCCACTCCGACATCAAACGATATCTCCTGCCGCTGCTGCTGCTGGTTGCCCCGATGATCGCCGCGAGCCCCGTGTTTATGGCGAAGGCGCCTCGACGCGGTGAGATGCGGCAGCAGATCAGGATTGCCGTGCTTCCGTTCGAGCACCTCGGCGCGAGACCATCTGAGGTTGGCATCGGCGAAGGTCTCACCGACGAGCTAATCCTCCAGCTCTCACGCATGGGCGCTGAGCGCCTTGCCGTGATTGCGCGCACCTCGGCGCTGGCGTACCAGGGCTCTCCGAAAACCGTGGAGCAGATCGCGCGTGAGCTCGACGTCTCGTACCTCGTGGAGGGGACAATCCGATCGTCGACTGACGGTCGTGTGCGCATCGGCGTCACGCTCGTTCGCGCCGCCGACCAAAGCGCCATCTGGGCGGACGCGTGGGACCACGAGGCGGAGGCGTTGCTCCCACTGCAGCGCGAGGTGGCCGTGCGCGTTACGCGCGCGCTCGCCCTCCAGTGATCGAGTGCTCACCCCTATCGCGTTCAGTTGCGAGATGCCTCACACTTCCAGGCATTAGCTGTTGCATCGACCTACGAATAGAGCGATCTGTCGAGTTGCGCCTGCCTTTCTCTCACACTTGTCGATGACTGGCCTTGGCCTGGTGATTTCCATCGTGATTCCAGCGTGGCGCGACGATGAGCCGCAGCTTCGTGCGCTGCTGGCGGATCTCGCTGACATCGCTGGCGTCGAGGTCGTTGTCGCCGCCCCCGCAGACGAAGTGGCGGCCCACGATGACCTGCGTGCGGTCCATCCTCGCGTCCGATGGGTGTTTGCCCCTCGCGGCCGGGCGTCGCAGATGAACGCGGGGGCAGCCGTCACACACGGCGACTGGTTGCTATTTCTGCACGCGGACTCACGCCTGTCGCATGGATGGCAGGACGTGATGTGCAGGGCTGCCCGCGACGAGGGCATCATCGGCGGCTCGTACCGCTTGACGCTCGATAGCCGCGATTGGCGTGCCCGCGTGATCGAAGCGGGCGTGCGGGCGCGCGTCAGTGTCTTCGGCCTACCGTATGGCGATCAAGCGCTGTTCGTGCGCCGCGATGTCTTCGCGGCGCTGGGTGGCTACCGGGATGTGCCGTTGATGGAAGACGTCGATTTCGTCCGGCGGCTCACACGGCTCGGATCGCTGCTCCATGACGAGCTGCCGGTGCTGACATCTGCGCGCAAATGGGAGCGTGACGGGTGGATGTGTCGAAGCGTGGAGAACGTGTGGCTGGCCACCTTGTACTTCGCTGGCGTTTCGCCGGCCGTGCTCGCGCGGCGCTATTTTGGTCGACGGCGGGTCGTCGTCGCGATGATGGTGCGTGCGCCACGGATGGGTGGCAAGACTCGTCTCACGGCCGATGTCCCGACTGCGGAGCCTCCAGCGCTTCGGACGGCCCTGGTTCGTGACACGCTGGAGGTCATCCGCTCCGTGGAGCACGTCGACCGCGTCGTGCTCTGCCAACCTGCCGAGGCCTGTGAAGAGTTGCGCGGAATCGTCGGATCAACGACCGACGTCATGGCGCAACACGGTGGTGATCTCGGCCAGCGGTTGCACGGCGCCTTCGAAGACCTGTTTCGCCTGGGCGCGGCGGCGGCGATCATCGTCGGCTCGAATGTGCCACACTTGCCCGTGCGCCTCTTGCTCTTGGCCAAGCGCGCGCTGGAGGAACCGGGCGAGCGGGTCGTCCTTGGGCCAACCGCTGACGGTGAATATTACCTCGTGGGGCTGAAGTCACCGCACCAGGAATTGTTTGCCGGCATCGAGTGGGGGACCGGCCACGTGTTGCACCAGACCATCGCGCTGGCGCGGCGGCATCATCTGGAGGTTCGGCTTCTCGAACCGTGGTACTGCATTCACCAGTGGTCGGACCTGCTGTGCCTGGAGGACGAGAGTCCCGACGCGGCACCCTTGACGCGGACGTGGCTACACGAAACGGGCCTCGCCTCCACGAGGAGTGCACGTCCGGGCATCGCGCATTGACCGCGAGAGCTGTAACGTGCGCAGCGATTTCGAGACAGAACATGGAGGCGGTCGCCGTGAATCCGCATGCCGAGACCGTTCGAGAGGGACTGCTTCGACGTCACACCGGCGTTCCGCGATGTGTTGCTCGAGCGCCTCGGGGCAGCGCGAGCCGCAGAGGGGCATCGCCGGTGAGTCGCTCGGTAGAGGCGATACCAGAGCTCGGCGAGTGAGCGTAGACCGCGCGATGCAGCTCCCTGCCCCAGATGGCGGTGTGCGCGATCGAACAGATCGAGTGCTTCTTGCCGCGGGCGCGCTCATCGTGTGTGCGTTTGGTGCCATGGCGTGGTTCCAAGCGAGACCCGGCGAGCCGGCCTTCATGGCCGCCCTGGCCGTTGCCACGATCGGCTATCTGATCGCTCTCGCGCGGGTCGCGCGCCGCCCATCACTGTCGCGCCGAGCTCTTGGCCTCTGCCTGGTTATCGCCCTCGCAGGACGCGGCGCCCTGCTCATGCTGCCAGACGACCAGGCTGGGGATGCGCGCCGCTATGTCTGGGACGCGCGGGTCCAGCGTGCCGGTCTCGATCCCTACACCGCTCGTCCAAACGATGCCAGACTCAGTGCCCTGCACACCGATCTGACTCGCCGTGTCCACGCGCCGTGGCTTCCCACCATCTATCCACCCGTGGCGCAACTGTATTTCCGTCTCGTGACATCGGTGAACGAATCGATTCTCGCGTTTCGGGTCGCGGCGGTCATCTGTGATGTCTTGATTGCGCTGACCCTCGCGGCGACGCTCACCGCGATCGGACGACCGCTCGCGTGGATATTGGTGTATGCCTGGCACCCGTTGATGCCGCTCGAGACTGCAGCGGGAGGGCACGTGGATGTTGTCGGCGTCCTCGCGCTGGTGGTCTCCTCATCGGCGTTGATTCGGGGACGGACGGCTGTTGCGGCGCTTGCGTTCACCGCGGCCGTGCTCGTGAAGCTGCTCCCCATCGTGCTCGTTCCGCTCTATTGGCGTCGCGTTCGTGTCCGCGACGCGCTGCTCGCCTCAGCGCTGGCCGGCGCGGCGGTCTTGGTAGTGACGGGCGGTCCCCTCCCGATCGGATCACTCGGGGCATTCGTCGATCGGTTTCGCTTCAATGGTCCCATCTTTGCGGCGCTCGAGCACATTGCTCCCGCGCGCGCGGTCGCCGCCGCTGCGGTCCTCCTCGGACTCGTCGTGGCGACCTGGCTTCGCACACGGCGTCCCGTTCACGCACCGGAGGCGTGGGCCTGGCCGATGGGCGGGGCGTTGCTGGCCGCGCCGATGGTCACGCCTTGGTACCTCCTGTGGCTCACGCCGTTTCTCAGCAGCAGAGCAGCGCTACCGCTCTTGGTATGGAGCCTCAGCGTCCTTGCCGTCTATCGCGTGTGGTATCTGAGGTCGCTCGGCGAGTCCTGGACGGTCCCAGCGCCGTTGCTCTGGCTCGAGTTTGGAGCGGTGGCCGCCGCTGTCGCGTGGCTGGCTGCCCGCCCCGCGCTCCGTCGAATGGCCAGCCATGCCCGTCGCAAGAAAGAGCCGTGGCGATGATCCGATCGAGGGTACCGCTGCAGCGAGGAGGGCGAGACAGCCCACTAGTGGGCTGTCTCAGTCATTTGTGAAGTGGCTGGCGGAGCGCGGCGCCCGGCTGGCCAGGCGCGAGGAGGGAGCATACAGGCGGTATATGACCGACGAGCAACGCCGCCAGGCGGGATGCCCCGCCCGCCAAGCGCTTTACAAATGACTGAGACAACCCACTAGCGTCACCATACCCTCAGCAGCAGCCGCCATTCGTGTCGCAGCAGCCTTCGTCACTGGCGATGATGGTGGTGGATGCCTGTCCGTCGAGGACGGCAAACGTGCCCATGTACGGTGGCGCCGCGAGCTTTGCCGCCGTGTCGGTGCAGATCTCGACTGGGACTCCGCGCGGGAACAGGTGCCCCTCCTCGTCCACGACAGCTTTCAGGGGACCGAGATAGACGGCGTACTGGCCGATGTAGCGGCACCCCGCTTTCTTCTCGAACTTGAACCCGCGCACGGTGACCGAATAGAAACGGGTGCCTTCAACCTCACGCCAGAACGTCTTCTTCAGCATGGACACGCCGTAGAAGCCGGCGCGCTCCAGCGCCGCGAAGAACGCGTCCTCCGAGAGCGCACCGCTGATGCACTCGCCCCAGAGCTGCCCGTCGGCACGCAGCCGTGGCGGGACATCACGGTCGGCCACGACGTCGGCGATCACGGCGCGGCCCCGATCCTTGAGGACCCGCCAGACCTCGCGAAACACCGCCGGCTTGTCGGGCGACAGATTGATGACGCAGTTTGACGTGACGATGTCGGCCGAGCGCGCGTCAAGCGGGATCTGCTCCAAGAGGCCTTTGCGGAACTCGACGATGTCGTACCCGAGGGCTGCCGCGACGCTCGGCTGCGACTCGCGTGCGACCGCCAGCATCTGGTCGGTCATGTCGATCCCAAAAACGCGACCGTCCGAACCCACCCGCCGAGCCGCAATGAAACAGTCGATGCCCGCTCCAGAACCGAGATCAACGAGCGTCTCTCCAGGCGCAGGTGCTGCTGCGGACACCGGACTGCCGCACCCGTAGAAGCGCTCGACGACTTCAGGCGGGATGTGAGCGAGATCCTCGGCGTCGGGCCGGACAGGGCAGCAGAGCTCCGCCTGTGGCTGTTCCGCCGCATGGCCGTAGAACTCGCGCACGGCCGCCCGTGAGCGATCCACGACCTCCTCGGACAGGACGCATGCCGAGTGCGTGGTCCGCACGATCTCTGCCTCGTCGTGCAGCGTACGCTCGCCCATGCCCCGAACGACGACCGGTCTGTCGAATCCGGACCGCGGTTGAACCCCCGCCCCGCCTTCCTGGACGAACGCATCGAACGCGTCACCTGCGAGCCCCTTGTACAGCTCGCAATACGGATCGTGCCCGAGGAATCCCCCGCGCGCTTCGGCAAGCTCACCCCTCGACGTGGCTCGGGGTGACCCTGAGCTCGCCGAGGGGCGCCCGGTCGATCTCCCAGCGGCCCAGTAGCCATGCTCGAAATCGCCTCCGCCACACAGGAACTTGAGATGGCAGCTCCGACACTGGGTCTTCTGCTCGACGGTTGCCTCGCGCAGCTCACGGAGGACCGCGCTCTCCTTCCAGATGTGCTCGAGGCTGTCGTCGAGCACGCTGCCGCAGTGAAGCTCCTTGACGCCAGCCATCGAGGCCGACGGGTAGATCCCGCCGTCGGTCGAAAGGCAGAGGCTGGTCCACCCGGCACCCGCGAGGTCGTTCTTGACACCCGGCAGGCCGTCGAATCTGAGCCTCAGTTCTTCGACGTTGTCGATGGTCACGCCTCTCTCCCGCGCAACCTCCTGTGCCAGACGCACGCTCTCCAGGATTTCTCGAGTCTCGGGAAGATTCGCAAACGCTCCCGTCAAGACGCGACCGCGGCGATGGGGCCAGAGGAGGTGCACGTTGGAAACACCGAGATCCGCGGCGAGCGTCACGAGCGCTGGCGCATCCGCCAGGTTGTGTCGCAGCAGCACCATCGTGATCGTCGTCCGCAGGCCTGCTTGGACCGCGGCGCGGATGCCATCGCAGATGCGCTCGAAAGTACCCTCGCCGCGGATCGGATCGTTCACCGCCCGTGAGGCGCCGTCCAAACTGATCTGCACGCGGAGACGATCGGAAGGCAGCGCCGCCAGCGCACGAAGGCGCTCGCCCTTGAGCACCGTGCCGTTGGTCAGAATCACGAGGTCCCGCTCGTGTGCACGGACGATATGGTCGATCAGTTCGATGGCGTCGGTACGCGCAAGCGGTTCGCCACCGGTGAGGTAGAAACGCTCCACGCCGAGCGCTACGGCTTGATCGATGGTTGCCCGCACAACCGGGCCCGGCAGGCCATGGCCACGGTCGGGCCCCGACGAGACCAGACAATGCTTGCACGAGAGATTGCAGAAGTCGTTGACCTGGATCCAGAGCTCCCGCAGGCGATCAGTTCGCAGATACGCCGCGCGACCGAGATACGGCTGGGGCACAGCGCCGTCTGTGGAGATGAACTGTTGCCGCAACGCCTCGCGAGCGAACGTGTCCACATGGAGCCACGCGCGCGCGAGGTCCAAGCCGGAATCGCTCGCGTAGGCGCGCACGACGTGACCAAGCGGCGTCCGGCCGTCGAGATAGCGGAGAATGCGTAGGCCGCGCTCATCCGTCACGATCCAATTCGGTGCTGCGGGATCGATGGCAATGATCGCGCCCGCAGCGCGCTCAACGACGGTGGCTGGCGCTCGAAGTACCGTCTGGTCATCTATTCGGGCCTGCATGGGCTCCACCTCTGGGGTTATTACCGTGTCCAACGGCGACACCTCGCCGAACCGTGCCTGGGGGCGCGCGAGGGCGGGCCATCGTCACATCACCGCCCATACGACTCAGTCCCTAGGACACGCGAAAACGTTACGCTGGTTCTACAGCAGGGCTCGTCGGGTCCACTGCTGGGCCGGCGCGGCATCTCGCGCGTGTTAACGGCCGCCTTTCATCTTGGGCAGAAGCCCACCGGGTCGCTCCCCGCAGCCTGCCGATCCACGCAGAAACGTGCCAACTGCAGCAGGCGGGCCTCTGGCAGCTTGCCCACGAGGGCATGGGTCAGCCCCGCGTCATGCCATGCGACCACCTGGTAGCCGCTCTCCGCTCCTCGCAGGAACCGTTCAGGCGCAGGCGGAGGAGCGTAGGAGGGACCAGCGAGCATGACGTAGTACGACACCTCATCGCCATCGACCTGATAGCGAAGCACCACGCCCCGACGGCCATCCAAGTAGCAGAGGCGAGCGCCCTCGAACGCGGCGTCCGGCATCACCGGGATGTGCACGGCAAAGGGGACGCGACCGCTCAACCATTGCTGCACGGTGGCGGCATCCGCTGATGCGATAGAACACGGTGATGCTGATCAGGGCCAGCGCTCCCGCAACGAGCAGGAATGCCAGGAGTCGTTCGCTGGCCAGTGGTTTGCCGCGTCGGGTCAACATGGCTCACGATCCCTTACTGGTTACTGGCCATCCCTGCATGGATCCTCCCGTGCGCTCAGGCGATGGATACCCTTCGTTCCGGTGTCTTATAGAGAAGAGACACCGCCCCCGCCCCCGTTTCCTTCACGCGGGCGACACCAGAACGGGATGGCTCAGGCCGAGCTTGCGCGCGATAATGGGGGCGGCTGAGCCGGATCTGCAATAGGGTTGATCGGGTTTTCAGCATTCCTGATGATAAACACTCGGACACCTAGGCGGCGAGGGAGTGCGCTCTACGTTCTCTCGTGTGGGATGGTGTGGATCGTCGCGGCTGTAGCGCCGCTGATGGCGCAGGTCGTCGGGTTGGGCGACGGCCGCGACCCGGTGAGCGTGCGCACGGCCTGGTCGCGCGACGCGGCGCAGCCGGGCGAGACGGTTCTGCTGGCGGTCGTCTTCGAGCTCGAGCGGGAATGGCACATCAATCCGTCAGCCGAACAGATCCCCGCTGCGCTGGACTTCCTGATCCCGACGACCGTGACCGCATCCGTACGATCGGAGGGGCAGGGGGGTGCGATTGGCGCTGCGCAGTTTCCGTCGCCGCAGACGATCACGGTCAACTACACGGGCCAGCCGACCCCGCTGCCGGCGCACGCGGATGAGACGACCGCGTATCTACCGGTGACGATCGCCGCCCGTGCGGAGCCAGGCGAACTTCGAGCAGACGTGCAGGTCCGTTACCAGACCTGCGACGCCACGGTGTGCCTGCGGCCCAAGTCCATCACGTTGACCACGGCGTTGCGGGTGACCGCCGACGGCGGCCGGGTGATCGACGAAGAGTTGTTTGCCGGCTACGCCCCGTCCCGTCCCGTACCGCCGCAAGCGCCGCCGGGTTCGACCGTGGCAGGCGACGCCTCGGTTGGCGTCTCCACGCTGGGCTCGTTCGCGGGCGTGCTGCTCCTGGCGTTTGTGGGCGGAGTGCTGTTGAACGTGATGCCGTGCGTGCTGCCGATGATCCCGATCAAGATCTTGGGTCTCGTGCGGACAGAGCCGGATCGCGCCCGTCGACGGGCGCTGGGGGCGGTGATGGCGCTCGGTGTGCTCGCATTCTGGCTAGCGCTGGGCGCTGCGCTCGCGGGGCTGAGCGATCAGCGGGCCATCAGCCAACTGTTTGGGTACTGGCAGTTCAACATGGGGTTGGGGCTGTTCATCGTGCTGATGGCCGTGGGGATGTGCGGCCTGTTCACGATGCAGCTTCCGCAGTGGGTGTACGCGATCAATCCGAAGCACGACAGCTACAGCGGCGCGTTCGGGTTTGGCATCATGACCGGCGTGCTCGCTACGCCGTGTATCGGGCCGTTCATGGGCGCGGCGGCCAGCTCAGTGCTGGTCGCGGGCCCGGCCGTGGCCCTGTCCGCGTTCGCAGCTATTGGCGTAGGCATGGCGATCCCCCATTTCGTGCTGACCGCCTGGCCAGGACTGGTCACCCGCATCCCACGCACGGGGCCGGCCAACGAGTTGGTCAAGCAAGTGCTCGGATTGCTGATGATCTCAGCCGGCGCGTTCTTCATCGGCGCGGGTGTCAATTCGCTGCTCGGCGGCGGGGAGCGCAGCGTCTATCAGTGGTACTGGTGGCTCAGCGCTGGGATCGTCGTCGTCACATGCTTGTGGATGGTGTATCGGACGTTCGGGATCACGTTCGCCCGCAACCGGCGGATCGTCTTCGCGGCGATTGGCGTGGTCATGGCGGGCTCCTCGCTGACGTTGGCGTACGCGGCGACACGGCCGAGTGCGATCAACTGGGTCTTCTATACGCCCCACCGTTTGACGCAGGAGCTGTCGCGGGGCAACGTGGTGGTCCTCGACTTTACCGCCGACTGGTGCATCAACTGCAAGGTGTTGGAGCGGACGGTGCTGGAGACACAGCCGATGATCGGCGCGGCGGCGGCGAGCGACGTCACAGCGATGAAGGTGGACCTGACCTCCGATCAGTCGTCGGGTTGGAAGCTGCTGACCGAGTACGGCCGTGTCGGCATCCCGCTGCTAGTGATTCTGGCGCCAGACGGGCAGGAGGTGTTCAAGGCCGACGTCTACGCGCCCAACCAAGTCGCGGCCGCGATTGCATCAGCGAGGCGGTAAACGAGAAGTCCGTGCACACTCGGCGGGGTGCCGTCGGTCACGACCCTTTTGAATCAGCGCTCACGCGCAGCGGGGCCCGGCCAACAGATGGACTAGCGCGGTTCGACCTGGATGTTGGCTCGCCAACGGCCCGGTCGTCCGGTGAGGCATAGGTGGATTCCCAACGTTAGGG
>WHTT01000119.1 GCA_009377605.1 Luteitalea sp. | reverse complement strand
AGGGGACATTTCTATTTCGCTAAGAACGGGGACATTTCTATTTCGCCTTGACAGTTGACCCCCGCCTGGCTTGACTCTTTCCGTGCGACGATGGCATCGTCGTCGTCCGATTCTGCGGTGGGGCGCATCGCCTCGTGAATGAATGAAAGAGCGGTCGGACTATTTCCCAACGCTGCCCGGCACTGGCCACTGAACGAATCTGGCCAGGACATCACGGGAGCGCCTGTATCCAAGCCGTGCCGACCGTTGCGTGCCCGGGCCCTGATTCTCGATGGATACTCGAAGACGTCGGCAGAACGAACGGAAGTTCGGGGCTTGGCGGGACCTGTCCAATGGAGGCAGACTGTATTCGTATGAAGTGAAGGGCCGCTCCGGGTGGCGCGCAAGATATGTGAAGGAAGTTGACGCAGAGGAGTCAACGCTCACGTTCTACCAGGAAGTCTACGACAGCGACGGAAAACTGCGCGAAATTCATCACAAGTATCCGGAGGATCTCGGCCATCAACAGGTCACAGGTAACGAGCCATGATCACGCGAGACATACTGGCATCCCGGCTCCGCGATTACCTTCAGCATCGCATCACACGAACAGCGTTGGTGGATTGGGCCGAGCGCGCCGTGATGGAAGAAGAGTTCGACGATCGGGATTTCGACACGATCCGGGACATCACGAGTCGGCTCGGACTCGCCGACGTGCGTGAGTTTGGTCTGACCTGGGAAGATTGCGACGCCTATCTGTCTCGTCTCGGGTATCGGGCGACTGTGGATGTCGTTCAAGCGAGCTGAGCGCTCGAAGAGCCAACGTTTCCCACCTCGGTTTTACCGCCTCGGGCGACCTCGCGACGGGCGGGTCGATCCACGAGGCAGCGGACTCATTCTTCTCCAGGTCCGGTAAGCTCGTCACGATGAGTGCTGAGCCGCAGAAAGTCTGACTCTGACATGCGAATAGTTCCCGGTCCTGAAACACTCACGCCTGAGACATCACGCCTGAGACATATTGACAGACTAGATGACGCTCTCTATCCTGCCCTATCTAGAAGATCTAGAGGTTGAGGAACGCGACACCATTCGGCTGCTCTCGTCACTCCGGTTCGGGGTCAGCAGCATGGACCCGACCACGTTCGTGGTGGCAACCGCCACAATCAAGGCCGTAAGCCGAATCCCAACGTGGAGGCGAGATGAAGTCACGTCGTTCCCCTCCGCAAGATACAGAATAGACCGCTACAAGGTTAGAGGGGCGGGAGGCCTGGATCCCTTCGCGCGGACAGGACACTAGCTGCCTTCTCCTGTTGCTACCACATACAGGTTGTGCGATCATACCTGTTGGCTACCAAAAGGTTTCGTTCCAATGAAGGACAAAAGAGATATCCAGCAGGGGACGTTGGCGCTCATGGTACTCAAAACGCTCGACGTGCTGGGCCCGCTGCACGGGTACGGCATCGCCCGGCGCATCGAGCAGATCAGCGGTGATCAGCTGGCGCTGAATCAAGGCACCCTCTATCCCTTGCTGCTGAAGCTCGAGCAGGAGGGGGCGGTCGCATCCGCCTGGGGTTCGTCTGAGAACAATCGCAGGGCCCGCTTCTATCGGCTGACACGCGTCGGCCGCCAGCAGCTTCGGGCGGAAACCCAGGACTGGGAGCAGACCACCGCCCTGATCGGCCGGTTCTTCACGGTCAAGGCGGAGGATCTGCGATGAGAGCGCTGCGGCGGTTCTTCGTTCGGCTCGCCCATGCGGTCACGAGGCGGCGGGCCGACGAGCGCTTGCGAGACGAGATCGAGGTCCATCTCGCGCTGCAAACCGCGGAGAATCGTCGCGCCGGCTTGTCGCCTGCCGAGGCACGACGCCGGGCGCTGCTGAAGTTTGGTGCGGTGGAGGCAGTGAAGGAAGACTACCGGGATGAGCAAGGCCTGCCGATTCTCGACAGTCTCGGGCAGAACCTGCGGTACACGTTGCGAGCGGCGGCGGCCTGTTGGTTTCCGGCGGTTACTTCCCGGTGTTGGGCGTGCAGCCCGCGCTGGGACGCCTGATCGGGCCTCGTGACGATCGCGCCATCGGCGAGCCCGACGTCGTCGTCTTGAGCCATGCCTACTGGCAGCAGCGGTTGGGCGCAAATCCCAACGTGCTCAACGACACACTCATCGTCAACGGCCACAGAATGACGATCGTCGGGGTCGCGCCCGCGGCTTCGAGGGGACGACAGTCGGCAGGCAACCAGAGGTGTATGCGCCCATCACCATGCACGGGTACATGAACCCCGGTTGGGACCAGTTCGACAATCGCCTCAACTACTGGGTCTACCTCTTCGCCCGCCTCCAACCGGGGGTGAGCATCGACCAAGCGCATGCGGCGATGAACACCGTGTACCGGGGGATCATCAACGAGGTCGAAGCCCCCCTCCAAGAGGGTCTCAGCGAGAAGGAGCTCGCCGAGTTCAAGGCTAAAACGCTCGGCGTGGAGGCGGGACGCTGGGGTCAGAGCGAGCTGCGCGGTGACCTGCGAACACCGTTGATACTGCTGCTCGCACTCACCGGTGTCGTCCTGCTGATCGCCTGTGCGAACATCGCGAACCTGCTTCTGGCGCGCGCGGCGACCCGCGCGAGCGAGATGGCCGTGCGACTGTCAATCGGCGCAAGCCGGTGGCGGCTCATTGCGCAGCTGCTGACAGAGTCCTGCCTGCTCGCATCGCTCGGCGGCCTGGCCGGACTTGTCGTGGCAAAGTTGACGCTGAGCATGATCGTCTGGCTGGGCCGAGACGACGCCACGCCCCTCCAGATCGATACGGACGCGCTCCTCTTCGCGGCGGCGGTGACCCTTGCCACCGGCGTGCTCTTCGGTATGGTCCCAGCGATCCACAGCACACGGCTCGACCTCGTGTCGATGTTGAAGGGCACCTCTGGACAGCAGGCCGGCGGGCGCGGCGCGGCGCGCATCCGCACCGCGCTGGCCACGGCGCAAGTCGCCCTTTCGATGACATTGCTCGTCGCAGCCGGCCTCTTCATCAAGAGCTTGATGAACGTGAGCCGCGTAGATCTCGGCTTCAAGGTCGACCGCCTCGTCACGTTCTACATCGCACCCGAGCTGAATGGGTACACGCCGGAGCGGTCCCGCGTCCTGTTCGAGCGGCTCGAGGACGAGCTCGCGGCACAGCCGGGCGTGACGAGCGTCGCCGCGTCGAACGTGCCGGCCCTTGGTGGGGGAACCTGGAGTGCCGGCGTGCGCGTCCAGGGACCCAAGTCCGGGTCGCATATCGACGGCGGCTCGCTGTACAACGCAATCGCGCCAGCGTACTTCAAAACAATGGGGATCCCGCTGATCGCGGGTCGCGAGATTACGCCTGCCGATACCTCTGGCGCGCCGAGGGTCGCCCTGGTCAATGAGGCGTTCGCGAAGCAGTTTGGTCTTGGGCGAAACGCCGTCGGCACGCGCATGACCTGGGACGGTGAAGATGAGGAGCTCGAGAGAGAGATTGTCGGACTCGTGCAGAACGCGAACTACAGCGCGGTCAAGGAAGACGTGCCGCCGGTCTTTTTCATTCCGTACCGGCAAGGAATCGGGCCGGACCTCGGGGCTCTCACGTTCTACGTCCGCACGGCGCTCGAGCCCGAACGGATGATCGGCACGCTCTCGAAGGTGGTGGCGAAGCTCGATCCGAATCTGCCGGTCGACAATGTACGGACGATGGAGCAGCAGGTGCGGAACAACGTGGTCCTCGATCGGCTCGTCAGCGGGCTCTCGACCGCCTTTGCGATGTTGGCCACGCTGCTGGCCGCCATCGGGCTCTACGGAGTGCTGGCCTACACGGTGGCGCAGCGCACGCGCGAGATTGGCCTGCGGATCGCGCTTGGCGCGGCGCCCGGCCGCGTTCGTGGCCTGGTCCTGCGTCAGGTAGTGGCGATGACCGCGGTCGGCGGCGTGCTGGGCTTGGCCGGCGCCCTCGCGCTCGGTCGCGCAGCGCAGGCGCTGCTGTTCGAGCTGGAAGGGCACGACCCGATGGTGCTCACCGCCGCCGCGGTGACGCTCACCCTCGTCGCGCTCGGCGCGGGATGGATCCCGGCACAACGCGCGTCGCTGGTCGATCCGATGCAGGCGCTCCGGTATGAGTGAGGACGCAATGACCGAGGGCTGTCCGGCCGCGGAGCTCGACGTGGTTCAACGAGCTGACGGATTGGCGCAAATATTGCGCGGCGCCAGCAAGCGAATGGCCGTGAGTGGCAGCCTGCCTGAGCGTGAAGCCCTCTTCGTGCACCGCTATCATCCCCTTCTTCAGACCTAGCGCTCGTCGCTGCACATCGACACTCCGACCGCTCGCCGCTCGTACGCGGCAGCGCCGCTGCGATTCGTCGACACAGGTGCTGCGCGTCAACGTGAGGGGAATCCCGCCCGCGAATCGTTTCTACCCGTGAGCCGTCGCGAGCCTGAGATTGGCTGGTAACAAGTGCCAGTCGCGCGGAGCACGCGCCGGAGTGTGGCTCTTCGCCTTCCCGATAGGCGTCGGGCGAAGCAGCCACCACCGAAATACACGCTCCACACGAAAGGAGAAAGAAACCATGTTGAAAGCACCCATCATTCGGGGCTGGTGTCCCAAAGTACCCGGCATTGCCATGGCACTCGCACTCAGTCTTGGCGCGGTGACGATCGCCGAGGCGCAGCAAGTTCAAACGTTTGCTGGCTCGTCCTGCCAGGCCTCCGGCTCGGCGCAGGACCTCTACTACTCGGGCATCTCGGGCTTCGTCGTTGCAAATCGCCAAGACACCACGAGGAGTGCCGTCTGCCCAATCGTGCGACAAAACCCCACCAAGGCGTGGTCTAAGATTGCCGTCTTCGTTCGCGATCGACATTCGACGCAGGATATCTCTTGCGTCGCGCAGGCTCGCGATACGGACGGGGCGGCGGGCACGGGATGGTCCGAAACACAGTCCACAGCAGGCGAAGGGAACCAGTTGCTTCTTTTCGGTGCGCCTGGCGGTGCCGTCCCGAACTTCGGGCCTTACACCGTCGTCTGCTCGCTTCCGCCCATGGAGGAGGCCAATCAGCCTTCGTACATTGCGTCCTATGTGATCGTCGAACCGTAGGGTGTCGCGTGTAGGGAGGACGCTCGTCCTCCCTACGCCTGCGCGTTGCCCGCAGGCGCCACCCTGCAACCTTCACCAGCACACCACGAAATCGAAGCTTCGGCCGGACAGCACCGCCGATCTGGTGGCGCGGCCGATCTGGCGGAGATCCATCAGAAGACAGAGGAGCAAAACGATGAAGATTGAAATCCAAGCGCCACTGGGCTGTGTGTCCCTTCGACAGCGGAGCGCGCCGGACGGAACTCGCGTGGTTCGGTCGAGCTTCCGCTCTCTCGTTGTCCTGGCCTTCCTCACCGGTCTGTTCGGGGCTCCGGCTGTACTCTCAGCGGATGAGCCCATCACATCCGGCGACGACGACACCTTGAGTGAGCTGGCCGCCGCCTCGAAGCACGCCACGTATCGCGTCGATACGTGGCCGCAACTCGTTCACAAATGGCGGATGCTCCATAGAGCCGGCCTTCGCCTTCAGGACCTCGAGGTCCTCCAGTACGACAGCGGCAAGCGTATCTACGCGGGCGTCTGGCAGCCTGGCTCGGGCAAACAGGCGCTCTATCGCTTTGACAACTGGGGCGCGTTCGTGGACAAGTGGACTGCCCTCAACGGCGACAGTTACCGCTTGGTCGACATCGAGCGCGTTCGCCACGGTAACAAGCTGTGGTACTACGGCGTGTGGCAGGGCGGCACCGGCAAGTATGCTCTCTACCATTACAAGTCCTGGACCGCCTTCACCGACAAGTGGAAAGAGCTCAACGACAAGGGCATGCGGCTCATCGACATCGACATGAGCGAGCACAACGGCGTAATGAGCTACATCGGTGTGTGGCGTGGCGGCTCGGGGAGGTACGCGCTGTTCAACTTCGGCTCCTGGGACAAGCTCGTGGACAAATGGCAAACGCTCGGATCCCAGGGCTATCAACTCATGGACATGGACGTTGTCCGACGCTCGAACGGCGCGACGCGCTACGTTGGCGTCTGGCGTGCGGGCAGCCCCAAGCGAGCCCTCTACCGCTACACACAGTGGAACGCCTTCAAACGCAAGTGGGCGGAGCTGGCCGAGCAGGGTTACGCTCTCGTCGACGTGGAAGTCGCCCAGCGCAACCTCGCGGGCGCCTGGTATGTCGGCAGCTTCGTTCCGGCCCCGAGCGCCCCAGTCGGCGGCCCGTACCTCCGCGTCATGGCCCAGTATCTAGAAGACACGCTCGCTGAGAACACCGTCGTCGGGATGTCCTATGCCCTCAGCCAGCACGGACAGTTGGCGATCGCCGGCAGCACGGGCTTTGCCCAACGCGCTCCAGACGACGAGGTGCCGATGACGTCGAAGATCCGCTCCACGGTTGCTAGTGTCAGTAAAGCCATCACGGCACCGCTGGTCTACAAGCTGCTTCGCGAGAACGGCCTCACCGTCGGCTCCCGTATCGCATCTTGGTTACCGGCGAGCTGGATCAAAGGCTCCGGGTTCACCAACACCGAAGGCGATCTGACCTTCCGCCATCTGTTGACCCACACATCGGGTCTCGACCAGGCGTTCGCTGCCCTCCAAGCCGATGGCGAGGAGGGCCCGTGGGGCAACAATTGGGACGGTTTGAAGTTCGTCGTCGAGAACGGAACGGTTCCGGACTCACAGCGCAACTACAAGAACGCCAACTTCGCCCTCTTCCGGGTGCTCATCCCGGAGTTGTGGAAAGCGGTGGGCGGCCCTGGCGGCTCGATCACGGAAGGGAACGTCGGCGAGCGCTACTTGAGCTACCTCCACGGGCTGGTGCTCGATCGTGAGGGCATCGACTCCATCGCCTGTGGGCCGCAGGCGGGCTACCCCGAAGCCAAGTCCTACAATTTCGACGATCCGGGCCTGGCGGGCGCTTCCAGCTCGTCGTCTCTGGACGGCTGCGGCGGCCACGCCAACCTGCACTTCTCGGCCCAGGAGCTCACGCGATATGCGGCGGCGTTCCGATACAACGACACCATCATGGCCCCCGCGGACCGAACGACGATGAGAACCGAGCGCGCCGGGTGGAACAGCGCCGCCGGCGTCACGGATGGGACCGCGTACTCGCACGGCGGCACTTGGAACAAAACTGGCGGGCGAAGAACACGCACCTGCATGATGGAGCTGCCTCACGGCGTCAACGCGTCCATCATCATCAACTCCAACCCACCGGTCGACAAGTGCTCCGTCCTGCGCCAGGCGTACAACGCAGCCATAGAGGACTGACAAGCGCTCTCAGCGCGCACGAGTGGACCGCCAGCCGCGGGCGGTCCACCGTGCCGCAAGCGCAAGCAGGAGCAGGCCGGTGACCGCGAGGGTGATCACGAGCGGCCTCGAGCGCGACGTTTCGTGACGTCCCTCGAGAACCGGCTGAAAGCCACCATCACCGAGAACCACCAAGCTGGCCCACGCAGACGCAGGGCGTCCCGCCTCGATTGCCTCGACCTTCGCGTGGGTGAGCGCCGTCGAGAGCGACGCGCCCTCGCCGAGCGCGCGGTAGAAGTCGTCGAACAATGCCGCAGCATCCTCGTCACGAATCGGCCAGCGAGTCCCTATCACGGATTTCGCGCCCGCTTCGAAGAACGCACGAGCGAGACTCAGAACACCCTCCCCGCTCAGAATCGCGCCTGACGCCGTCTGACACGCCGAGAGCACAACGACGACGCCATCGAGGTCGAGCTCTTCGATCTCGCGCGCCTGCAGAAGCCCGTCCTCGGTGTCTGCGCCGGGCGACAGCAGCACGGCCGACCGGGCGGGATGGGTCTCGTCGGCCACGGCGTGCGCAGCGAAATGCAAGATGCTGTACTCGCGCAGATCACGATCTTTCAAGGCTCTCTCCGACGCCCCGCTGCCAACGAGGGCGTCAACAGATCCAATGTGCCGTGCGAGCGCGCGCGTCTCACGGCGTGCATGTGGGAGGCGGCCCAGACGCAGACCCTCGTGAAGCACCGCGTTACGTTCTGCTGCTCCAAAACCGGCACCGCTCCCGAGCTCTGGATCCGCAAACGCGAGGGCCCTCGGGCTCGACGGACGCGACTCGTTCTGACGCCAGTGGAGCCAGAGCGTCGCTGACGGCACCGTCACGAGCTCATGACGCGCCGCGAGCGGCGTCGCATCGCGCGCTGATCGCAACGCATCGAACGGCAACCGATGCAGAGGGCCGTCCGGCACGAGGATCAGCCGCTCGATGCCAGGCGGAAGCGCGCTCAACGCGTCGGCCAAGAGGTCGTCGTAGAGACGAGTCGCCGCCGCCGTTCCAGCATCGTCGGCTCGCGCAAGCACGCCACTGAAGATGGGGACGATTGGCGCGAGCTGGGCGCGATCGGGTATGCGATAGACCCAGCGGCCGTCACGTGTCAGGGCGATCAGCCATGAACCGCCCGCGAACTTCTCTTCATACGTTTCCCAGTTCCCGACCTGAAACGACAGCAACGCCTCGTTAGCGGCGAGCGCCGACTGCACGGCGCCGAGACTGGCAAAGGCCGGGCCCGGTTGATGGCGACGCTTACCCGCCAGCGCGATCTGCCGCTGTGCCTCCTGTTCCTGGCGTTCCAGCGCCTCCAACTTCTGCAGTGTCTCTTGCCTGGTGTCGTCGGTGATGGTCGGATCCATGAGCCTGCGCTGGACTGCGGCGATTGCCTCCAGGAGCGACCGCCGGTTCGCGACAGCAGGATGTTCGGAATCCAGGCGGGTTTGCGAGCGACCCAGCCGATCGAGGAGTGAGCGGGCGCGCATGCGCTCGGTGATCGAAAAGGCAAGGTCGAGATCCTGCTCCTGATGGTCTCGGAGCAAGCGGCCTGAGAACCAGTAGTAGTCGCGTGTCCAGGTCGAGAAGAGCTCGGCGCTGCTATTGGAATCCTCCTGAAGGCTTCGAAGCGTCTCGATGGCATCGATGGTCTCCAAGGAGTCACGAATGGCGTGTGCGCGCGGCTTGGTCTTCCAGCTCGATCGCATGCGCTGGCCGGCGCCGTAGGCTTGCGTCCGCGGGTTATTTGCGCGCTCGGTCGATTCGAGCGCGCGCAGCTCCGCCGCCCGCGCTCTGTCGGGAGCCTTGTCGTGAAGCAGCGACGCCGCGATCCACGAGCAAGCCGCCTCGTCGTGAGGCATCCGCGCCTTCGTGGCGATGTGGAGACAGCGCTCCACATGCTCCAGCGCCTCGGCCTGCCTCTCTTCCTCGGGGGCGAGAAGCGCGGCGATGATTTGGTGCGTCCTGACCGTGACGGTTCGGTTCTGCGCCGCGATACCGGTCGCCAGAGACTGCTTGGCGAGGCGCATGAGCCGCTCTCTCCCCCCTGGCGTCGGCACGAGGGTTTCCTTCAGCGCAGAAGTGGTGAGGATGTTGTAGCGCGCGTTCGCCTGCACAAGCCCTTCGGCTTCAGCGGCCGCCAGCGCTTCGAGCTTCTCGAACGTCGCGAGCGCATCGTCCAACCGCCCCATGCGGAACGTGACGGCCCCCAGGGACATCAGTGCCGTGCGCTGCAGACGATAGGGACCATCCGGAAAGATCGTGCGCTCCGCTTGCTTCAACAGGCGGTATGCGACACCGAGGTCGCCGCCGATGTCCTGAATGTGCGCTGCTTCGAGCATCCGCGCGCGCGCTTCGAGGATCGGATCGTGGACCGATGCGGCGATCTGGACCACCCGTTGCATCTCTTCGGTGGCTTCCTTCACACGCCCCTTTGGAAATAGAAAGTCACGGAGATTGCTGCGTGCGAGGACCTCCCCCTCGGCATTGCCCACCTCGCGGAAGCCGTTGGCGGACTGGCGATACAACTCTTCTGCACGATCGGGGTCTCGTGCGCGGTGGACGTGGCCGTAAGCGAGCGGCAGCCAAAAGTTCTCTGGATGGTCGTCGATGAGCTGTTCGAACAGGCGCCCGCCCTCGGTCCAAAGACGGTTCTGAAACGTCACTTCATAGAAGCAGTACGCGGAGTCATGGTCGTCAGGGCTCCGGTCGAATCGGTCCCAGCACTCGGAAAATGGGCTCCTGGAGCTGGAGGCGTCGACGACGGCAGGCACGGCCATCGACAACACCAAGAAGAGCAACTGGATCGACTGAGCTCGCATCCTCGCAACGTGTTCCGAAGGGCTGCCTACCCCTGAGGTATTTTGTTGCCGGGGTCGACCTCTGGAGGAGCACAGATGAACCGACGCACCGCGGCAAAACCGAGGTTGACGTCGAAGATCTCCACGGTACTAACGACGCTGCGGCGGTCGCTCAAACGACGTAACGGATCGAGGATCCGAGCCTGCGCGCGGTACACACCGGGCTCGATGCTCCGGAGGGTCGTCGATTGCCCGGGCTGCAGGACGGCGTGCTCCTGCACCACCACCGCGCCAGTCTGGTCGATCAGCCGCAATGCTATCTTCGCTGGCGGCGCCCCACGATGATCATCGAGGGTCACATGAAAGCTGACGCCCTCATCTGAAGCCACCGAGAAGAGTCCGGTATTGATGTAACGCGCGCGCGTCACACTTCGATCAACCTGCGCACCTGCAATGCCGCCGAGCGCGCCCACCAGTAACAACCCAATCGCGAATGTTCGTGTCGTGATGATCTTCCTCATTGGTCCCTCCCGTTTCTGCGGGTAGCTGCTCTCACCGCACGCGTGTAACGAAGGTCTGGGACGAGACGCGCTCGCCGCCTGGAAGCGTCACGACCACCTGCCATAACACTCGCTCTCCTGAGCCAATGCTCGCGAGCAGGTCCTCTTCCACGAGAAGCTCCGTCGCGCCCACCTCTGACACTGTGGTCAGCATCTGCAGGTCCTCCGTCGTGACGGTCACCTGGTAGCCCGAGCCCTCCGGTGCCGGCGTCCAACGCAGCCGGAACGCGTCTCGCGGCAAGGCCGCGCGTGACGGCACGAGCGATTCCACGACATAGCGGTCCGGCTCGCGAAACGTACTATCCGCAGGCGTCCGATTGAGCTGGAAGAGAAGCCCGCCAAGCATCACGACCAGCGCGGCAGCCGCAGCCAACCACGACGGGGTCGAGTATCGACGGTGCAGCCGCGTGGACGCCGGCACTCCCTCCGCTGATGACTGCGAGAGGGCCCACGCGCCTCGCCACGCTTCGGCGCCCGCGGGATCGGCGGACATCCGCTCCACCAACTCGCGGCGCGCGGCTGCAGGCAACTCACCCGATGCGGCCTGCCAGATGCGCTCCAGCTCCTGGTCGGAACAGTCCCGCCCCGTGGCGTCGCCGAGCGCCTGGAACGCCTGTCTGAGCCTCTCGTCCGAAGAGCGACGGTCTCTCACGGTCGTATTCCCTTCGACATCAGGCACGTTCGCAGGTCCGCCAAACCTCGATAAACGAGGTTCTCCGTGCGCTTGGCCGGCCAGTCCAGGATGCGGGACGCCTCGGGAACCGTGTGGCCCTGCAGGTACAGCGTGACGGCCAATCGTCGATCGCGCGCCAAGCAGGCCAGACAGTCCTGAATGCCACGGCCAACCTCCCGCGAGGCCGTGGCGCGCTCCGGATTCTCGGTTGTCACCGCCTGGACGACGGCAGCGTGATCCTCGATAGCGGTCTCACGGCGACGTCTCACCAGGCGAATCTCGTCCACCAGGGCGCTGTACGCGACCTTGTACAGGTAAAACGGCGCGAAGGGCGGCTCTCCCTCACCCTCGAGCCCCTTCTTCTTCACGATTTGCATGAGTCGCATCACCGCGCTCTGCACCAGATCGTCGCGCTGACCTGACAGCCAGGTAGGACACATCCTGGCTACGGCGCGGGCCAGGTGCTGCCACAGGCTCGAATAGTCGATGGGCTCGATGATGGCGGTCGAGGAGTCTTCCAAGCCCGCTTCGTCGAGGTCGCGCTGAGAGTCGAGCACGGCGATGCGATCCTCCCCTCTTCTCACGGCGACGCCTCACGGTGGGCGGGCCTGTCGAGCCGTTCCGCGGTGCCTTGCAAGGAGAAACGCTCCCCGCCAGTCGATCGAACAGCTGGGTTCTGGTGCTCTTCTCGGGTTGACATCCACTCCCGAGCTGGGCTACATCTTCGCACCAGTCTTTCACGCTTGACCTCGGCTTGCGCGCGACGCGGCGCGGCCGATCGCCTTGTGCTCGATCGCAAACGATCGACAGCATCGCCGGCTCGCCGGCGACGGAGGTGTCATGCCCCGCAGCTCTGTGGCTACGCTCGTCCTGCTCCTTGGTACCCTCATCGTTCCGCTGCACGCGCAGACACCATCCGGCGAGATCACCGGAGTTGTCACGGACGCCACCGGCTCTGCGGTGCCCGGAGTGACCATCACGCTCACCAATCAAGCCACCAACGCCGTTCGCGTGGCCCTCACCAACACCAGCGGGATCTACGTGGTCCCCGCGATCCCGCCCGGCCTCTATACGCTGAAAGCTGAGCTCTCCGGGTTTCAGACCGTCGAGCGCAGGGACATCGAGGTCCAGGTGGGCAGCTCGAGCCGCATTCCCGTGACCCTCGAGCTCGGTGAGCTGACCGAGGTGGTCGAGATCACCGGCGGCGCGCCGCTGCTGCAAACCGAGCATGCCGCCGTTGCCACCGTCATCGAGAATCGCGCCATCGTCGAGCTGCCGCTCAACGGTCGCAACTACCTGCAGCTCGCGTCGCTCACGCCTGGCGCGACAACCTACGGGCCGGCGTCCAGCCAGGGCCAACAGCGCATGGGCGGCCAACGGAACAGCTTCGCGCTGAACGTGGCCGGCCAACGCATCCACTACAACCATTACTCGCTCGACGGTGTCGAGAACACCGACCTCAACTTCAACTCGTACATGCTGCTGCCGTCGGTGGACGCCCTCCAGGAGTTCAACATCGTCTCCGGGCTCTTCGATGCGGAATACGGCCGGGCCATCGCGCAGGTGAACGTCTCGACCAAGTCCGGCACGAACCAGTTCCATGCCACGCTGTTCGAGTTCATGCGCGATTCGGCGCTCGACGCGAAGAACTACTTCGATCCCGACGACCAGCCGATTCCGCCGTTTCGCCGTAATCAGTAAGGGCTCACGCTGAGCGGGCCGGTCGTCCTCCCGAAGATCAACGGGCGCGACCGGCTGTTCTTCATGTTCAACTGGGAAGGATTGCGCGAGCGGAAGTCGCTCACGTCGTCACCGTCGGTGCCCCTCACCGCGTGGCGCACGGGTGATTTCTCGGCTCTACGCGACGAGAGCGGCGCGCTGATCCCCATCTACGATCCGGCAACACGCGTGTTCGACGCCGAGGGGAACGTCACCCAGGCCCCGACCGCGTTTCCAGGCAACATCATCCCGGCGGATCGGATACATCCAGTCTCTCGGCAGCTCCTGGACTACTATCGGCTGCCGGACGAGGAGCGCGAGGGCGCCAACTTCGTGAACCACGAGGCGCGCCGCGTGAACACCGACCAGTTCACCTATCGCATCGATTTCGCGCAGCCGGTCCAATGCCAGCTGGTTCTTCCGCCACAGCATCTCGCGCGAGCTCGGCTACGACCCGTTTGCGATCCCGAACATGGGGATCGACACCGACACGGACGTGCAGCAGGGCGTGCTCGGCTACACGCGGACGTTCGGTACCAACAAGCTGAACGACCTGCGCGTTGGCGTGGGGTACTTGAGCAACGCCCACATCTCCCCGCGCGCCAATCAAGAGAACGTCGTCGAGAACCTCGGCATCAACCTTCCCACCGACAATCCGCTCTACTGGGGCGTGCCCAACATCGGGATCGCGGGCCTGTCCGGCATCGGTGAAGAGAGCGACGCGCCGTTCCTCAACTACGACACGACGATTCAGCTGACCGACAACTTTACGTGGACGATGGGTCGTCACTCGCTCAAGTTCGGCGGCGAGATTCGGCGCGTGCGCTACAACCAGATCGGCGGCGTCGTCACGCGCGGCCGGTTCGGGTTCGATGGCCGATACACGGAGAATCCGCTCGCCTCGTCTGACGCACGCGGCGGCGCGGCGATGGCCGATTTCCTCCTCGGCGACTTCAACAGGGCCGAAGCGCAGGTCGGCGCCCCGATCGCCAACTTCCGATCGAACTATTTCGCGCTCTACGCACAGGATAGCTGGAGGGTCGCGTCGAACCTGACGGTGAACTACGGGCTACGGTGGGAGTACGACCAGCCGTTCTACGACAAGCACGATGCGATCGTGAACATCGACTTCGTGTGGGACAACTCCCGGGAGCCGGTCTTCGTCCGCACGGGCACTGGCGATCCGTACGAAGGCGACCCCTCGTTCCGCCTGGCGCCAGACGTTCAGTACGTCCGCGATGGGCGCTTCGGCCGCGGCGCCTACAAGAGCGATTTCAACGATTTCGCCCCGCGGCTCGGGATTGCCTGGACCGTCACGCCGACGACCGTCGTGCGATCGGGTGCGGGCATCTACTACGTGCGCGACATCGGCAACGCGGTGTTCGACGTCGTGCGCAACGCGCCGTTCACGATCCGCCGCGACGAGCCGGCCGAGAGCTTCCGCCCGAATCTCAGCTTCGAACAGCCGTTCGCGCGCACGGGCGCTCCGACGTTCATCCTGGCCAATCAGTACGATGAGCCCTCGTCGTACG